>JBLYYU010000137.1:0-7755 GCA_048550275.1 Polyangiales bacterium | reverse complement strand
GACGCGCTGGGGGCTCGCGCCCGGGAAGTACGTCGTGATCATGGCGGTCCGGATGATGAAGCCCGGGTCCATTTGCCGGGGCGCGTCGTAGTACGCGCCGACACCGGCGAAGATCAGGACGACGATCAGGGTGCCGGTGACCGTTCGACGTTCGAGAGCGAACTTGGTCAGGCTCATGGGGACTCTTCTGCTTCGGGGGCGGCGGCCTGCTCGCCGGCTACGTTTTCAGGCGCCGAGCCGGGCTTTGGCGGGACGCGCACCTGGAGGCCGTCGTAGATGCGGCTGACGCCCGCAGTCACGACTAGGTCCCCTGGCTTCACGCCTTCGAAGATTTCGATGCCGTCCGAAAGAACCTGGCCCACTTCGACCGGGCTTCGGTGGACGGTGCCAAGCCCTTCGCCGTCGCTCTTGAGCATGTAAACGAAGCGGCCTTCCCGGTCTTCCCCAACGGCGCTGATCGGGAGCGAATACTTCGGGCCGTTTTCTGCGGACTCGAAGACGAAGGTCACGTCGGCGGCCATGCCGGCTCGCACCTGATCCTGACCTTCCGTGAGCCGCACCGTCACCGGGAAAGTGGTGGCACCGCCTGCGCTCGAGACGCCGACTTCGGTGACCGTTCCTGCAAAGGCCTGGCCCTTGGAGGATTCAAAACGGGCTAGGGCCTTTGCGCCTTTGTGAACGCTGCGAATGATTGAAGCCGGAACCGAGACGCCGACTTCGATCTGATCGCCGGCGAGCAGCGTGGCGACGAGCGTGCCCGCCTGGACGTATTCGTTGACCTCGATGTCGACGGTCGAGAGTGTCCCCGCCTCGGGGGCCTTCAAGTGGGCGTAGCCGAGCTGACGTTGGCGAAGTCGAATCTGCTGGCTTGCCGACTCGAGCCCCGCGCGCGCCGACTCGTAGGCGGTTCGATCGGCGTCCAGGTCTTGGCGGGACGCGTTTTGGTTTTCGTAGAGCGCGCGAGTTCGTTCGTAGGTGGCCTTCGCGTTGCGCTCCTGGGCCCGAGACTGCGCCGCTGCCGCTTGTGCGTTTTGCAGCTGGAGTGCCAAGTCGGCCGGGTCGATGCGAGCGATGGTTTGGCCTTTTTTTACGACCTCGCCGACGTTCACCGGCACGCTGAGCACTTGCCCCGAAACCTGAAAGCTGAGCCGGCTCTCCTGCCCGGCCTTGGCGACGCCCGAGTAGGTGCGTTTGGTGGCCGAGTCGCTGCCTTCGACGACTATGTAGCGCACCGGTCGAATCACTTCGGGCTCTTCTTGGGCTTCCTCGCAGCCGAGCGTCAGCACCGCGGCGGCCATGGCGACGAGGGTTAGAATCTTTGCCATTAGTTTTGCTCCCGGGGGTTCATCCGCGTCGGTTCGGTCGACTGTGAAGGTTGGCGGCTAAGCTGCTTTCGCTTGGCCGCAAAGCCATCGAGTCGCTCGAGAAAATCATCTCGCTCTTCTTGGGAGCCTTCGAGCGAAAAGGCGCCGGAGGCTCGCTGTACGCGAAGCGCGTCGATCAGGAAGTCGTATTGGGCGTTCGCGGCAGCCAGTGCTGCGCCGAGCGCTTGGTTCTGCGCATCGACGAGCTGAATGATGTCGGCTGCGCCTCGTTGATAGAGGTCGGTGACGAGCTCCAGGTTGCGCGCCGACGCTTCTGCCGCGTCCTTGGTGAGCGCAATGTTCGCGTACGAGAAGCCGGCCTGGTGCAGGGCTGCGCGAACGCTCTGTTCGAGGCGCTGCGCGAGCACCGCGCGGTCGGTCTGCAAGCGATCGATTTCGCGGAAGGTCCTGCGGATGCGCGCGTAGTTCGAGGTTCCGTCGAAGAGCACGAGCGATGCCGTGGCGCCGACGTTCCAGGTGAATGTTTGACGGCCGACGAGGTCGACGCCGGGGATCGGTTCGGGTTGCACGGACCCGACGCCGCCGGCGTATGGAACGTGGGTGAAGCCGCCGACGACTGCGATGTCAGGGATGCCGAGCTGACGGCGTTCGCCTTTGAGGAGCTCGTCCCGGGCCCGAATCGTATTGTCGATGCTTCGGATTTCGGGCGAGTTCAGGATGGCCTCTTTGGCCATGAACTCGCGGAAGACTTTGAACGACCAGGCGTCCTGAAAGTACTTCACGAGTCGCTCGTCGCTTCCCGGGGTGACCGCGCGGACCTCCTCTGGCGGCGGGACTCGAAACGGAGCTTCGAGCTGTCGATTCAAGATCCGATTGAGGTCGATCTCGGCTTGGTTGCGGAGGGCGCTTGCCCCAATCACTGCGGAGCGGCTTTCGGCGATTTGGGTCTGCCAGCGGAAGACCTCCTCGCGCCCGGCTACCCCGATCGCGTTTCGAGTTTCGGCGAGGGAGAGGTTCTTTCGGGTGAGCTTGAGATTGTCCCGGTTGACGCGCTCGTTGTTCTTGGCGCGAAGGACGTCGAGGTACGCTTCGCCGGCCTCGAGCATGGTGTCGAGTCGCGCCGCCATGTAGTCGTGCTCGGTGCTCCAGTAGGTGTCCCGGCGAAACCGAAGGTCGGCGTGGGCCCCAGGCGAATAGACCAGCTGTGACGCGGCGGCGCCCCAGGTGAACTGACGTTCCGCCTGCCCAAACGAATTGGACGCCTCCGGTTCGTTGTAGAGGTACGTGCCGTCGGCGGCGAGTTGAGGCAGCCAGGACCCGCGCGCGACCTTGACGCCTTCATAGCTCGCGTCGATTTCGAGGCCCTGCGCCATCAAGTCGAGGTTCGCGCGAACCGCGTCGCGCATGGATGTTTCGAGCGTGATGAGCGGACCGCGGGTCCCCGATTGGTCGTTGATGAGCCTGGCTTCGGCCATGACTTCGAAACGGGGCCAGGTTCCGATCGCCTTCGCGGTAGCCATGTTGATCACGAGGACGGGCCGCTGCTCGAAGGAAACCGGGAGCGAACCGGCCTGCTCCCCCATCTGGATGCGCTGGACGAAGAGGGCGGCGCGACGCATGCGTCGGGTTTCGTCTTCTGCGGTTTCCATCGTAGCCAGCGCGCCTCGCTCGACCCAATGCACGCCGCCGCCTGCGTACGAGGGCAGCTCCTGCGCGTTGATGCCGTCGATCAGACGCTGCATTTCCTCGTCGCTCCACTTGAAGATCGGGCCGATGTAGACCGCTTCGGTGTCTTCTGGAATCGATGCCAGGGTCGCTTCGGCCCCGCCCTTGGCAATGACGAGGTTCGTGTGAACGCCGAGGTGTTGGCTTGCCGCTTGGACTGGTCGCTCGGGAGCGTCTAGATGCTCGACGACTTCCTCGCCGACGATCAGAGCCATGCGCTCGAAGCGGACGATTTCGCGAAGCTGCTTGATGTTGCGCTCGAAGTTCAAAAGCCCCGCGATGTACGCCAGATTGCGGCGGCCGCTTCGGTTGCCGTCACGGGGCAGCCCTTGGAGCTCGGGGGCGGCGTATGGAATGAGGACCGGTTTGCTGAGTTTGCTGATTCGTCCGGCCGCAACGCCCATCATGGAACCGGACAGGACGATCATGTCGACGGAGCGGTTGGCGAGCCCTTCTTTCAGCGCCGCCTCGGCGGTTTCGAGGGTCCAGTTGGTTTCGGTCTTGGGCTGGACGAAGACGACCGAGGCGTCCTCCTTCATGAGCTCGAGGATCTCGGTCCTGAGGCGTTCCTGCCGCTCGGCGAAGAGCGGTGACTCGCCGTCGGCGATCATCATGATCCGGAACGTCGGTGATTTACGTGATTGCGCCTCCGCTTGCCGGACCAGGGAGTCCGAAAACTGGGCAAACACTAGAGCAATCGTGAGGAGCAGCAGCGCGCGCAGCCCGAATCGTGTCATCAGTACCTCGGCCGGGGGGGGGATCCGGAGAGCCGAGCGTAGAGCCGAACCGAGGCGATGTCTACGGGGTTGGAGGCGCGGTGACCTCAGCGGATTCGGCGGCCAAGACGAACTCGTTGAGCCGGCGCGAGAAGTCTTGCTCCGCCTCCGGCGTGTCGAGGTTGCGGAAGTGGCCTGCCTCGCGATTGACGAAGAGCAGAGCGATGACGTAGTCGTACACAGCATCCGCCGCTGCCAGGTCGGCAACGAGGCTCTGGGTTTGCGCGTCGACCAGGGTGATGATGTCGACCTTGCCGCGTCGGTAGAGGTCGGTGACGAGCACGAGATTGTTGGCGGCGGCGACCGCGGCTTTGCGTGTGAGGCCGACTGAAGCCATCGCGGCGGCTGCGTTGTAGAGCTCGGTGCGGACGCCGGTGTCGATGTTCTGCGCGACGCGGTCGAACTCGGCGGTGAGGCGTTCGACGAGGATCGCGCTTCGACGCATGTCGGCGACGCCAGAGCCGCCGCGAGAGAGTGGGATCGCTAGATAGAGGCCGACGTCCCATCCGAATTTGTCGGGTTGACCGATGCCGAAGTCATTGGGCTGGGGCACCGTGGCGCCTTCGCCGGCCCGCCAATAGTCGTGTTGGATGCCGCCTTCGACGAAGAAGTCGGGCAACCAGAGCTCGCGGGTGCGGCCCTCGTTGACGCGTTGTTCGGCGGCCTTGCGCGCTTCGACCTGTCGCGCTTCGGGCGAGTTCCGGAGACCCTCACGGACCATGAAATCCCTGAGCTTCTCGAAGGACCAGGGGTCGTTCATGTATTTGCTGATCGGATCTTCGGGGGCCCTGGTGCGGCCGGCCTCGTCGACGGGAAGATCGACGGGAGCGATCGGGCGCTCGGATGGGCGATTGAGAACACGGTTGAGCTCGATCCTGGTTTGCCCGACGAACGCCCGCGCGTTGACCACAGAGCCCTGGTTCTCCGCAAGAGTCACTTGCCAGCGATAGAGCTCGCTGGCGTTGGCGACGCCGACCTCGAGGCGAAGCCGGGCGAGCTCGAGATATTCGCGCGTGAGCTGGATGTTCTTGCGTTGGATCCGTTCTTGCGCTTCGGCACGAAGGACCGCGACGTACGCGACGCCCGAGCTGAGCATGATGTCGAGCACGTCGGTGAAATAGCCGTACTCGCGACCCTCTTGCGCCAGCTTGCGGGCCTTGAAGCGGGTCCAGGCGCGCTCGGAGTAGAGGCTCTGGCTCGCCCGGGCGAATGTGCTCGCCTGCCACTCGGCGACCTGGCCGCCGGGAATGATGCGGTCGGGATCTTGATAGGTGACGCCCGTCTGTACCTGCCCTTGTGGAAGCAAGGGGCCACGATCGACTTTCACGCCTTCTTCGCCCGCGTCGACGAACCGTTCAGAAACGAGGAGATCGAGGTTGTTGTCGACCGCTTCCTTCATGGCCTTGCTGAGGCGGATGCGGTTTTCCTCGCTGGCCTCTTCCTCGTTGAGCATGTCGGCTTCGAGCAAGATCTCGTAGCTCGGGCGCACGCCGACTGCGCGCGCCGCTTGCATGTTGATCAGGAGCTCTTGACGCTCTTCGAACTCGACGTGAATTTGGGCGGCGGGACGGCCTTCGAGAATCAAGTCGAGGTTGAGCGCCGCGCGTTGCGCCCGGCGCGCGGCGTTGTTGGGCGAACGGATCGACATCATGGCGCCCTGGTCGAGCCAGTTGGGACCCACCGCGATGTTGGGAAGGCGGCGCCTGCTGATCTGATCGAGCAGCCGGGCGCGGTCTTCGAGGCTGAGCTGTCGCATCGCCGAAAGAATCACCCCGTCGGCGCTGGTCGGAATGGCGGCCAGCAGGGCCTCTGCCGTCGGTTCCGCGGTGGCGATCCGTAGCTCGTCGGCGCCGGGGATCGAGGCGAGCATGGCGCGCTGGGATTCTTCGGTGAGAAGGACGGGCTGTGTGGAGCCTGCGACCTTTGCCAGCCATTCGGCTTCGTCGCTGATGTCGAACTCCTCGGTGATGTAACAGAGGTTTCGTTTGCCGCTGACATCGCCGCGCCGCGGCAGGCCTTGCTTCCGCGCTTCGGTGACGAAGGGGAGGATCGTCGGCTTGGGAAGGGCTCTGCGAGCAGCGACCGCGCGCACGGTGAGGTGGCCGAAGCCGAAGACGACCGAAATGTCGGGGTTCGCATACGCTTCGTCGAGTTGGCGCGCGACGCCCTCGGGCGTCCAGTCTCCCTCGAAGCTCAGTGCCGTGAAGACGACGTCGAAGCGATCGGAGATCTGGGATCGAATCTCGAGGGTCAGGTCTTCGGTGGCCGCATCGAACACCGGGGACGGGCCGTCGTAGACAGCGGTGACCTTGACCTGGGGCCTGTCCGACTGGGCCCCCACGAGCGCGGGCGTGATCAAGAGCGTGACGAGGGATAGGCAAAGGAGCCGCATAGATGGAGGAGCATAGTCGACGGGCAATGGTTTCCCTAGGCGCTCTTACGAAAAAGAGCGGCTCGGGAGTCGGCCCATCTCGCCGAGCTCGGTTTGGTTTGGCCTTGGCAAGCTGCGCCGTCCTTCCTATGCTGCCGCGTTCGCCGAAGACCGTGAGAATCGCCTCGAAGATGGAGCCGTTCATGCCCTCAAGACCCCTTGCCCGTGGCCTCGCGATGGCGCCGCTGCTGCTGTCGCTCGCCATGACTACTTCCTGCAAGAAGGAGGAGGTCGTGGAGGTCGAGTCGCCGCCTCGGCCCGTCAAGATCTACCGGCTGGCGGGGCAGCAGGGGAGCACGCGACCCGATTACCCCGGTCGAATCAAGGCCATCAAAGTCGTCGAGCTCGCGTTCGAGGTCGAAGGCCGGATCATCGACTGGAATGTAGACGAGGGGCAACGGGTCAAGAAGGGCGAAATCCTTTCGCGGCTCGACCCGCGCGATTACCAGGCGCAGGCCGAGGCTGCCCGAGCGCGTCTCCGGCTCGCCGAGGCCGAGTATCGGCGTGAGAGCAAGCTCTTTGCGTCCGGCTCCGGCACGCAGCGGGACCTCGACGTGGCGACGCGCTCGCGCGACGTGAGCCGGGCCGAGCTCCGCATCACGCAAAAGGCGCTCGAGGACACCCGGCTCCGGGCGACGTTCGATGGTGTGATCGCGCGGAAGCTCGTCACCGACTTCCGCAACGTCGCGGCCCGCGAGCCGGTGCTGCTCTTGCAAGACGAGTCGGTGATGGAAGTCGTCGTCGACGTGCCTGAGCGGGACCTCGCAGGCGGCAAACGGGAAAACAACCTCGAGGATTTCAACCGGAAGGCCAAGCCCATGGTCGAGCTCTCGGCACTGCCCGGGAAGCAGTTTCCGGTGAAGCTGACCGAGCTCGCGACGGCGGCCGACCCGAACACACGCACCTTTCGGGCGACGTTCAGCATGAAGAAGCCCGAGGGCGTGGGCGTGTTGGCTGGCATGACCGCCAAGCTCGTCTTGACAGGCATGCAGACGACCGCGGCAGATGATTTTCTCTTGCCCGTGGGGGCGGTGCTCGCCGACAGCGACGCCAAGGCCTACGTCTGGCTGGTCGACCCGGAGTCGATGGCCGTGTCGAAGCTTCCGGTCGAGGTGGGCAAAATCTCCGGGGGCAGGATCGTCGTGAAAGATGGGCTCGAAGGGGGCCTGGCGATCGCCATGTCGGGCGTTCATCTGCTCGACGAGGGCGAAGTCGTCACCGAGCTCATGGAATCGGACGAGACTCGGAAATGAATCTCACCGATTTCTCGCTTCGCAACCGGACCCTGATCATCGTCCTGACGCTCGGCGCGCTGTACGCGGGGTTTGGGTCGTTCAACAGCCTCCCGCGCCTCGAGGACCCCGAGTTCACCATCAAGGAAGCGCTGGTCATCACGCCGTACCCCGGCGCGACGCCGTACGAAGTCGAAGAAGAGGTGAGCGACGAGCTCGAGCTCGCGATTCAGAAGCTCGGGAAAATCAAGCGAATCGAGTCACGG
>JBLYYU010000136.1:0-7987 GCA_048550275.1 Polyangiales bacterium | reverse complement strand
GCGCCAACGAGAAGATCGCGGCGGAAGCAGTGCCGATGTTGGAGCGGGAGATCGTCGCGCTCGGCCGGCCCGGGAGCTCCCGTACTACGCAGATCAACAAGCTTGGCGACAAAGTCGACCAAACCGGGGCGTCCGAAACTCGAGACGCTAGAGCCTCGTGAGAGGCGGCACGAAGCCCGGGGCGCTTGCGGGCTGAAGCGAAAGGGCCTCTGTAGTCCCTATCAGCCGCGCTCTTCCCAGGTGATGCTGATGCGGTTGGTGACGGGTCTGCGCTCGATCCGTTCGGACGAAAGAGAGGTCACCTTGTGCCCGTACATCGTCACGTAGCCCGCGAGATAGCCTTCTATCAAATGCAAGGGCTGCGGCACGGTCGACACGCACACCGCGCAACCTGGCGCGTAGCTTTCGGTTCGGAAGTGCTGCCAATCGGGCGCGTTTCGAATGTTCGCCATGAAGAGCGTGTCTAGCTGCCGAAGGATGTTCTCGGTCGAGTTGAGGCCTTGCGCCGCGAAATGATCCTTGGCCCCGTGCACGACCTTTCGGCCGAGCGTGTGCAACACCTTGGGCGACAGTCGTTCGCCGATCCGGTTCGACATGTAGCAAAACTCGTCCCAGTCGTACCAGGACTCGTCGTTCATCTCTTGGACGCGGCGACTGAACTCTGGAAAGAGCGAGGTGGCAAAGAGCATGCCCCCGATCACGTTCTTGAAGAAGATCCCCTGCAACTCCGCCATCGCCACTCTGTGTTCCCCCATGACAGTGTAAGCGTTCGTGAGCCCGATTCGCCAAAGAGATTACATCCGTTCTTTGTTTGTCGTCCTTGTCCAGGACAAGAAACTCCCGATTTGGTGATGTCGACGCGGCCAGTGGGATGCTTGGCTCGATTGACGACCGCTGGTATTTCCGAGCTTGCATTGGTCAGTCACGAGTCATGCAACGCTGCGTCATCGAAATGCGTGTCACCCTTTTCGTTCTTCTCTTGCTGGTCTTCGGGACGTCTGCCCGCACATCCGCATCCGAATCGTGCACGGTTCTCTATCGTGTGAATGCGGCGCTTCAGGTGACTGACCTGCCCCCGTTTCGTCGGACCAGGAGTTAGTGCGGAGCCGCCTCCCCTCGACCTGGGTTTGGGGTTGGTGGGGTCGGGTCGTGCGGCTACCTCGCTCGAGGTCCTACCACAGGCCAGGGACGAGCCGGTACCGCACTCTACGCAGGTATTCCGAGTAGCCGGGCAACCTGTCTGCCAGGTGCGCCTCCTCTACGGAAATCCGAACGACGAGGCTTGCCAGCACGAGACTCGAGCCCAACACAGCGGCGTAGCTCTCCAGCCAGAGTGCAAGCCCGCACAACGCCACGAGGAAGCCCGTGTAGAACGGATGTCGAACGTGTCCGTACAAGCCCGTATCCACCAACACATGCCCTCGTTCGCTCTGTTCCCTCACGACCGGTGTTGCGAACGCGTTCTGGTAGAGCGCGGTCAAGATGAAGCCAAAGCCGGCGAACCCAAGCACGGCACCGAAGCGCGACACTGCAAGTGACGGCGTCGGGAGCAGGTGCAGCCGAAACACGTCAAAGGGGATGAAGACGAACCACGCGCCAACCGCCAGGCCGATCAGAGCCGTCGCCATGCGGTCCGCCCTCGGCTGCTTCTTGTTGATGGCCGGTTCGAGGCGAGCCTCCAGGCTCGACGGCGCGGCGACCGCGAGCCAGACAATCGAGCTCAGCAGAACGGCACCATAGGCCACCAAGAATTGAATCGCGCGCGGCCAATCCCACGTGCCGGCAGGAATCAACAACAACGAGCCGAACAAGGCGAGCTGAAACACGCCCCCAATGAGCCCACGAACAATCAACATCCACATCTCGATTGCGCACTATCCCACGATATTGGCTATGGTCCCCCTCGTTCGGGTCCGGACCCAGTCGAGCTCCCGGAGCCACCGGGACCGGAGCGATCGATGCCGGCGTCCGACTGCGCGAGGGCCGAGGAGCCAGAGCCGGCGGTGCTGAAGAAGATGATGACTGCTCGTAATCCAAGTACGCGCATGACACCTCCACTGCGTGCCCGGGCAGTCTACAAGTACCATGTCAACCTCGGCACAGGGAGCTAGGACGCGGAATGAGCAGCCGGTCCCTAGGCGTCTGCCCTCGCCTGCGATACTCTACGGGTCACCGGGCCCTGTTGGGTTGGGTGACGGGAGGGTGAGTATGCGTGGACTTTTGATCCTGATTTTGGGCGGTGCGCTCTGTGTACTGGGCTGTGACTCCGAGAGCGAGAACGGTGGCGGCTCGGGCGGTTCGGCGGGGTCCGGCGGCACGGCCGGCAGCGGTGGAACTGCTGGGACCGGAGGCACCGGGGGCGACGGCGGAACAGCCGGATCGGCCGGAATGGGTGGCGACGGGGGCGCGGGAGGCACTGGCCTTCCGGATGCCGCCGCGTACTGCGACGACTTCGAGGCAACGTGCGAGTACGGCGTCTTGGACGCGTTCGATGGCCGCGCCGATTGCCTCTCGGGCTACGAGGGATTCGATGCGGAGCGCAAGGCCTGCGTGAACGAACACCTCGGGTTTGCGGAGAACTCCGAACCGTCGCCCGATGGACCACGCGACCTCCACTGTGGTCACGCGTCCGGAGCTGCTCCTTGCAGTGCAATGTAGCGAGACAACAGAAGAGACCTTGGCGAAAGATAAACAAAGATCCGACCGAAGTTGCCCAGAACGTCCGACTGCGACGCAACCCCGTCGACGGGTCGACCAATAAGCGCCGCCCTCCGCTCAAGCCATCTATTGCGCTCGACTCGCCCGGACGAAAAGCTCCCCGCCCGCGCCGCGACTGACCTGCAGCGACCACGGCCGGCAACAGACGTCGCAATCCCGAATCAGCTCACCTTCGCTCTGCGGGTCGATGTAGACCTCGACATTCTCGAAGCAGTACGGACAGGTTAGCAATGCGGTGTCGTCCATCTCATCCGAGCATAGCAGGACGACGAAATCGCAATCACTGGTCGGGGCGACTGGATTCGAACCAGCGACCTCATGCTCCCAACGCATCGCAGCCGACGGCAACGTCGATAGCGAAAACCCACGGTACCCAGCAGAAACTCAAACATGACCGGGACTTACCCGCGTCGCCGCGGCCTCGAGATCGATGTGCTGCAGTGCCCCGACTGCGGCGGCCGCATGCGTTTCGTCGCGGCTATCAGCTCTGCGGTAACCGTCGCATGAACATCCTCGGAACCTCTGCGTACTATTAAGGAAGCTGGGCTCGTCAATGAGTTCGTCGGTTTTCTGAAAGCGAACAAGAAATGGTGGTTGGCCCCGGTCATCATCTCGATCTTGTTGCTTGGGTCGTTGGTAGTACTCGGAGGTACGGCCGCCGCGCCGTTCATCTACACCTTGTTCTAACGTCCAGGCACGGCCTGCCGCCCAGGTTGTTCCGTTTGTGTCGCAAGTCTGCAGCTGCAGCGGTTCGAAGCCCCAAGGAAATGGGCGAGACAAGAGAATGCAATTCGCGAAGATGTTTGACTGATCACGATTATTCGACGCGCGTTCATGTTAGTAATGTCGTCTCCCCCTTTTTCTGGAAGGCGCTAAATGTGCAGGTATTTGGTGGCACCGCTTCGCCTGGGGCGGGTCACTGTGCGACTTTTCCTGTTGGCGACCCTGCTTGCCGCAGGATGCGGAGTCGACACACAGCGCGATGAGGGCGCCCCCGGCGCCCAACGCGGCGTTGCCAAGACCGGGTTGGACGGGCCGCCCATCCCGGTCGGGCCTTTCCTCGACGGCGTCTTTCCGCCTCGAACGCCCAACGACGCGGTCAGCACGACTTGGGACCTCGTGGAGGCGTTTCCAAACCTGACTTTCAACCAGACTCTCGTCATCACGTCAAACCCCAGCGACGATCGGCTCTACGTCGGGTCGCGCGACGGCAACATCTTCTCCTTCGACAAGACCATACCGGGTGTCTCGAACACAGAGCCGTTCATGGATCTCCGCGACCGAGCTGCGGTCGTTTGGGATGGTGGCTTTCTCGGCCTGGCATTCCATCCAGAGTTTGGAACTCCCCTGTCCCCGAACGAGACAACCTTCTACGTCTACTACTCGTCGTATTGCCCCACCGTGGCTAGTGGCGCGAGCCACATCGTCGACTTCAACAACTGCAACCCTGGCTACCCTACGGGCTCGACCGGTGGCTTTTTCAACACGTGGCTACGAGCCTCGCGCTTTGACGCCTTCTGGGATGCAGGCGCGGGAGTCTGGCGAGGCGACGCGACCACTGAGGAGCCGCTCTTCAACATCCGTTTGTACAACGGGTCGCATCGCGGCGGCGGACCGGTCTTCGGGCACGACGGCTACATGTACATCATGATAGGCGACCAGTTTCACTACGAGACCGCCCAGGATATCTCCGGGAACTTCGAAGGGGGTTCGATTCGACTCGCGGTCGACGTGACCGACAACGGCGACGGCACCTGGACCTGCCCGGCCGGAAGTCACCAGCCCGTTCGGACGATGCAAGACGTCACCGGCCTGCCCGACGAGATGACTGGCCATCAGTACTGTATCCCCGACGACAATCCATGGGTTAGCCCTGGGGGCCTCAACTTCGGGGAGTTCTTTTCCATCGGGCACCGCAACCCCCACCGCGTCTCCGTCGACACGGAGACCGGCCAGATCTGGTCAGGCGAAGTGGGCCAAAGCACGCGCGAAGAGATCAACGTCATCCTGAAGGGACGCAACTATCAGTGGCCGTTCATGGAGGGGCTCGTTCCATTCCGGGACCCACCGACGACGATCCTCGGCATCGAGCAACCGCCCGTGATCGATTTCGTTCGCACTGAGGCCAGAACGATCATCGGCGGGTACGTCTATCGAGGAACCAAGTTCCCCGAGCTCTTCGGGAAGTTCCTAGCCGGCGACTACAGCACGAACAACGTTTGGGCGATCACGCTCGACGAAACGACGATGACGGCGACCAAGGACTTCTTGGCGACTTTCACCCCAGGCGGCCTCTCGACTTTCGGGCAGGACAACGACGGAGAGGTGTACCTCGGGGATGTGTTTGGCAACAAGGCGCTCTACACGCTGGACCGAATCGGTGGACCCGTCCCCGAACCGCCGGCACTGCTCTCGCAGACCGACGCGTTCCAAGACCTCGTCACCCTTGACCCGAATCCGGCCTGGGTGCCCTACGAGCTCAACCAGCCGTTTTGGTCTGATGACGCCCTCAAGCACAGGTGGATTGCGTCTCCCAACGACGGTACGCGTGATACGGCCGACGAGCAAATCACGTACTCGGAAACTGGTCTCTGGGGCTACCCCGTCGGAACGGTCTTGATGAAGCACTTCGAGCTCCAGCTCGACGAGAGTGATCCAAGCGACACAACCAAGCTCGAGACACGTTTCCTGATCCTCGGCGACGACGGCGAATGGTATGGCGTGACCTACCGATGGAAGACCAGTCAGCTCGATGCCGACCTCCTGACCGTCGGCGAGACCGCTGACTACGACATCCAGCTTGCAGGTGGAGGAACCCGTACACAGACCTGGCTCTTCCCGTCGCGCACGCAATGCATGGCTTGTCACATCCCCGCATCAGGTGGTGCCCTCGGGCTACGCACCCACCAGCAGAACGGGGACATTTTCTATTCGTCGACTGGGCGGACAGACAACCAGTTGGTCACTTGGAACCATCTCGGAATGTTCTCGCCGGCGATCGATGAGGCGACGATTCCCAACCTTCTGCGTTCTGTAGAGTTCACGGACGTCACTGCCTCGTTGGAGGATCGCGCGCGCTCCTGGCTCGATTCGAACTGCGGCTATTGCCACCGCCCGGGGGGAGTCAACGCGGGTTTTGACGCGAGGCTGACGACTCCGTTTGAAAACCAGGGCATGGTGTATGGCGGAGTCCGAAACGACCTGGGCATCCCGGGACTGACGGTTCTCACACCAGGGGACCCGGATTTGTCCGCGATCTACCAGCGCGCGGCTGCCGTCGGACCGTTTGCGATGCCACCACTGGCCAAGGCCCTGGCGCAAACGCCTGCGGTCGACATCTTGGGTGAGTGGATCCTCCGGGTTGACCCCAACCTCGGAACGAACGGGGTCAACTACCAGTACTACGAAACCGGAGACCTCACCGAGTTGCCCGACTTCGGCACCCTCGCTCCGGCTGCGACCGGAACGGCCAGCGCGTTCGACATCGGGATCCGTCAGCAGGACGACTACTTCGCAATCCGGTTCACGAGTCTTTTGTACGTGGACGTGGCGGGTGACTACACGTTCTTCACGAGCTCCGACGAAGGCAGCGAATTGTGGTTGGACGGCGCGCTCGTCGTCGACAACGGCGGCCTACACGGGGATCAAGAAGAGTTTGGTGTGACGACCGTGGCTCAGGGCTACCACTCGATCGAAGTCACGATGTTCGAACGAGATGGCGCCGAAGCCCTCACCGTCAGTTGGCAGGGCCCCGATACGAGCGGCGTCAAGGAACAGATCCCGGTTGGCCGTCTATTCCTCCAGCAGCCTACGGTCAACAACGACCCGCCAACTCTGACGGACCCGGGCCCGGTGCAAAATACGATTGGCGAATCGGTTTCGATGTTCTTGCAGGCTACCGACCCCAACGGCGACCTCCTCTACTACGATGCCACGGGCCTGCCGCCCGGTCTGACGCTCGACCACACGACGGGTGAGATCGCCGGAGTCCTCACGGCCGCCGCGCTGGGCACCCACGACGTGACGGCAAGCGCTTCGGACGCCAGTGAGGTCTCGGTCGTGACCTATCAATCGACCGTGTCCGCCGCGGCGGGCGGATGCGGAGACGGCGCTCAGGACGCGGGCGAAGAGTGCGATGATGGGAATCTGACCGATGGCGATGGATGCACGTCAACCTGCGTGCTCGAGTTCTGCGGCGACGGCGTGGTCAACAATGGCGGGGTCGAAACTTGCGATCCGCCCAATACCACTCTGTGCAGTAGCACTTGCACGATCATTGCCGGGGGAATGTCCTGCGCCTCGGATAGCGATTGTGATGACGGCGACGTTTGCACCGATGACCAGTGTGACCCTGGCACGAACACGTGCCTCTACGACTACATCGCCGTTGCTTGCGACGACCAGAACGCCTGCACCGTAGTCGACGTGTGCGCTCTGGGCGCGTGCGTGGGCGGCGACCTCGCAGGCGGCTGCACCTCCTGTGAGGGTGTGGCGGACCTCCCGGCCGAAGGTGGGACCTTCTTCGGCTCCATTGCGGGGTCGAGTTTCATGGGCGGGAGCTGCGGCGCTACCGGGAACACGCCTGAGCGCGTCTATCGGTGGGTTCCGGCCGTGAGCGGGCCGGTCACGATCGAGACTTGCGGCCCCGAGACTGACTACGACACGGCTCTCTACATTCGATCTGACGACTGCGAAACTGGAGCTGAGCTAGGGTGCAACGACGATACCGTCGGCTGCGGCGTCAACGACGGCCGCTCAAATGCTGCCCGCCACGGCTCCAGATTGCAGCTAGTGGTCGAGCAAGATCGGCCGTACTTCATCGTCGTGAGCGGCTATAACGGCAGGACCGGCAACTACAAGCTGACGCTCTCGCCGCCGAGCCCGCCAACCACGTTGTGTGGAAACGGCGTGGTCGATGCCGGCGAACAGTGCGATGGCTCGGACGCGGCGAGTTGCGTCACCGGGCTATGTCAGGGCGTCGGCGACCCCAATCCTTGCCTCTGCGAGCCCCCGGCGAGCGCACCCGACCTAGCTTCGCAGGTTTCGGAGCTCGGCATCGAGTTCGACACGACCGTTCCCAGTGAGGATGTCGCCGAGGGGTGCGCAAGCGCGACCTCGGGCATCGATATCCTTCGCTTCCGGACGGACACCGTCAACGTCGGAAACGCCGATATGGTGCTCGGCGATCCTGGCTGCCCGAACTGCAACTCGAATCCCGGTGCGAGTTGTGCCAACCCGAACTTCGTCTGCTCGCCCCCCGGGGGTCACG
>JBLYYU010000135.1:0-5585 GCA_048550275.1 Polyangiales bacterium | reverse complement strand
GCACGAAAGCCGCGACCATGTTGGGGTCGACCTCGAGAAGCCGTTCCATCGCCTCGCGCGCGCGGCCACGCTTCTTCGTCGCCGTGTACGTATAGACCTGCGCCCGAAGGAGCATGCCGGAAACCTGACCGAACTCCTTGTCCGTCGCGTCGTAGGTCTCGAGAAGCTTGCGCGCTTCTTCCGCATCTCCAGTGCGCGCGAACGACTCGGCCACGACAGCGGCATACATCGCCTTCGCTTTGGCCTGCGGCTGTCGGTCGAGGCGAATCTCGTTGGCAAGCTCCCTAGCGTCACGGGCCCGCCCCGTCATCAGGTAGAACATGGCGAGGTTCGCTCGGACATCGTCCTGAACCATCGCCGGCGCCTTGTTGATCTCGATGCCTTCGAGAATCCGAATCGCCTCGGCAGGCTCTTCCTGAGCCACGAGCTGAGCCTGAGCGATGGCGTTGAGCGCGTCCTTGCCGCCCGGCGCTTGGCGGGCCCGGAGTTGCTCGAGGGCCGCCAGTCGGCCTTCCTTGTCGGTGGCGCCCTTGAGGATGGCGGCGATGTCCGCCGACTTGCGCGTGAGCCGCCAGACCCAGATCAGAAACCCGAGGGCGATCACCGTGAGGACGCCGGCCGCACCGAGGCCCCAGTAGCCGATGGTCGGCTGCAGGATGCCCGCAATGACCCAGACGACGGCCAGCGCCAGGCCGATGAGGCCCAACACCTTCCAGTTCATCTTCGGCTGCTCAATCTGCTCGAGCGCCTCCGCGGTGTCCTTGGGGGCTGCGGTGATTTGCTTTCTTGGCTTCGCCACTCCCGCTCGGTACCGCGGGGGCCGGGCGCCGGCAAGCCAATAGCCTCTGAGGACCGTGAAACCAGACTCAATACCGCGAAAAGCCCGGGTTTTCGCAAATTCACTTGGCCAAGGGTAAGCTACCTCGCATATTCCCCGAACCCGAGCCTACGGGGGGCCCAGAGCGACTCGGAGCGGCAAACTTGAGATTTCCCGAAATTTGTGAATAAATATACCAAGACTGGATCTGGGTTGGGGAACAAACAGCTATGAGCAGAAATCGACTTGGCGAGCTCCTCGTCCGCGAGAAGCGAATCAGCCTCGAGCAGCTACGCGAAGCGCAGAAACACCAGAAGGATGACAACATCAGCCTGGGCTACGCGCTCGCCCGGCTCGGAGCGATTTCCGATCAGGAAATCACGGACTTCCTCAGCGAACAGTACCGCGTCCAGGCCATCGATCTCTCCGAGTACGAGATCGACCGAGAGATCCTCAAGCTGATCAGCCCGCAGGTCTGCGAGCGCCACAAGATCATCCCGGTCTCCCGCGCGGGTAGCTCCCTGATCGTCGCAATGGCCGACCCGTCGAACCTGAACGCGATCGATGATGTGAAGTTCCTGACCGGCTACAACGTGGAACCGGTGGTGTCCTCGGAAGCCGCCATTCTGGCCGCGCTCGAATCCGCCTATGCACAGCCCGAGATTTCGTACGACGAGATCATGGACGGCTTCGACGAGTCCGAGATCGAAGTCGCCACGACCGAGGATGACGATAATCTGCTCGACCTCGAGCGCGCCAGTGAGGACGCGCCCGTCATTCGGCTCTGCAACGCGATTCTGCTCAACGCGATCAAGCAAGGCGCCTCCGATATCCACGTGGAGCCCTACGAGCGAGTCCTTCGCGTCCGCTACCGCGTTGACGGCGTTCTCCATGAAGAGATGACGCCGCCGATCAAACTCAAGAACGCCATCGCATCGCGCCTCAAGATCATGTCCTCACTCGACATCGCCGAGCGCCGCCTGCCGCAGGACGGTCGCATCAAGCTCAAGCTCGGTAAGGGACGCGAGATGGACTATCGTGTTTCATCGGTGCCGACGCTCTGGGGCGAGAAGATCGTCCTGCGTCTTCTCGATAAGTCGAATCTACAGCTCGATATGACCAAGCTTGGCTTCGAGCAGAAGCCGCTTTCCGATTTCCGCGACGCGATTCACCAGCCGTACGGCATGGTGCTCGTCACAGGCCCGACTGGTTCTGGTAAGACGACGACGCTCTATTCCGCCATGTCGGACCTGAACACCGTCGACACCAACGTCAGCACGGCCGAAGACCCGATCGAGTTCAACCTGATGGGCATCAACCAGGTGCAGATGCATGAAGACATCGGCCTGAATTTCGCGGCATCCTTGCGCTCGTTTCTGCGTCAGGACCCCGACATCATCATGGTCGGTGAGATTCGTGACTTCGAGACCGCCGAGATCGCCGTCAAGGCCGCGTTGACCGGTCACTTGGTCTTGTCGACGCTTCACACCAACGACGCACCGAGCACGGTCACTCGTCTGCTCAATATGGGTGTCGAGCCATTCCTGGTCACCGCTTCGGTGAACCTGGTGCTTGCGCAACGCCTGGCCCGCAAGATCTGTGAAGAGTGCAAGGTCCAGGTCCCGACTGACGAGCAAGTGCTCCTGGACGTGGGCTTCCCGGAGAATGAGATCCCGGACGTCGTCGCCTTTCGCGGCACGGGTTGCAAAGTATGCAACAACTCGGGCTACAAGGGCCGAATCGCGCTCTACGAGGTCATGCCGTTCAGGGACCGCCTACGCGAAATCGTGCTTCAGGGCGGATCGACCGCTGAGGTGAAAGACGAGATGATCCGCGATGGCGTTGCGACGCTGCGCATGGCCGGGCTCCTCAAGGTCGTTCAGGGAGTGACGACGATCGATGAGATCGTTCGCGTGACCGCCGCCGACTCCTGATCCATCGGTGCCAGTCTCGTCTCTCCGAGCTTTGTCAACAGTCGAGGCCGTTCGAGCGCTGTCGTTGCGATCGTTGATAGACGTATAGGCTGAAGGGAAAATCCCATGGTTTCGTACGTTTGGTTACAAAAGCTCCATCTCGAGTGACCTCTTGTGACAATACATCTCACGTCACTGATTGTCATGCTGCCCTGCCGGTGGTAGATCCGATCGCATGCGCATCAGCAACAGTTTCTCCGAAGGCGAGATTCAAGTTCTCGAATTCATCCTGCAGACCCTATTGCGCGGCGGCACTCCTTCCATGGCTACACGGAACAAAGACTTCGCGTCTGTCTACCGCAAGGTCATGACCATGAAGAAGCGCGTCGAGGAGAAGAAGTCGGAGACGAAGCTCTCCTCTTCCGTCGGCACGGTCGCAGCGGCCGATGACGACGATCTTCAGCGCAGAGCCGGCTGAACGGGTTGACTGCTTTGGGTCCGTCACGTAAGCGCGGACCGTGATGCTGCCCAAGCTGATCGTCCTTCGGGGCGGACGCATTCTCGATCCATCGCAAGGTCTCGACGAGACCGCCGACGTCGTGATCGAAGCGGGGCGCATCAAGGCACTCGGCCGCGACGCAGGAGCCGCCTATCAGGCCGGAGACGCGGTCCGCGTCGTCGACGCGTCCGGCCTCTGGGTTTGCCCGGGGTTCATCGACCTTCACGTACATCTGCGCGAACCAGGGCAGGAATACAAAGAAGACATCGCCTCCGGTTTGGACGCGGCCGCCGTTGGTGGATTCACGGCGGTTTGTCCGATGCCGAACACCAAGCCGACCAACGACAACCGCGCCATCACCGAGATGATGCTGGCCCGTGCAGAAGAGCACGGTGGCACGCGCTTGCTCCCCTTCGGTGCCGTGACCAAGGGGCAGCGAGGCAAGGAGCTCACCGAAATGGCCGACCTGCGCGACGCAGGCGCCGTGGGTGTCAGCGACGATGGCCTCTGCGTGATGAACGCGGCGGTCATGCGCCACGCGATGGAGTACGCGCGAACGTTCGACCTCCTGGTCAGCCAGCACTGCGAGGACCACGACCTCACCGAGGGCGCGCAGATGCACGAAGGAGCCCGCTCGACCCAGCTCGGGCTGAGGGGCTGGCCGCGCGCCGCCGAGGACATCATCGTCGCGCGCGACTTGATTCTCGCCGAGACCACCGGCGCCCGGTATCACGTCGCCCACATTTCGAGCGTCGGGGCCGTTCGGCTGATCCGCGAGGCGAAATCGAGAGGGCTGCCGGTCTCCGCCGAGGTGACGCCGCATCACCTCCTCTTCACCGACGAGGCGCTGCTCGGCTACGACACATACTGCAAGGTCAACCCCCCTCTGCGCGAGGAGGAGGATCTTCAGGCGCTGAGAGAAGCGCTTGCCGATGGCACGATCGACTGCATCGCGACCGACCATGCGCCCCACACCGATCTCGAAAAGGACTGCGAGTTCGAGGCCGCCTCCGTCGGCATCAACGGCCTCGAAACCGCCATTGGCTCGATGTTCCAGCTCGTGCGCGATCGGGTTCTCAGCCCGATGCGCCTGGTCGAGTCGCTTTCGACCGCCCCCGCCCGCTTGATCCCGGATTTTGAAGGGGGCTCGCTCCGAGAAGGCCGACCGGCCGATGTGACTCTGCTCGACCCCGAAGCCCAATGGATCCTCGACCAGGAAGCGCTACGCTCCAAATCACACAATACACCGTTGCTCGGTCGTGAACTCAAGGGAAGGCCCGCCATGACCATCGTAGGAGGCAACGTCGTGCACGAGCTGGGAACATGAGCAAAGAAGCAAATCTCGTACTCGCAGACGGAACTCGCTTTTCAGGCGTCAGCTTTGGCGCCGAGGGCACGGCTACCGGCGAGGCGGTGTTCACCACCGGTATGACCGGCTACGAGGAGGTGCTCACCGACCCGTCGTACTGCGGGCAAATCGTTACGATGACGGCGCCGCAAATCGGCAACACCGGCATCAACAACGATGACCGTGAAGCCAAGCGCCCTGCTCTCCGCGGCTTCGTCGTACGCGAGCTGTCAGCCGTCGAGAGCAACTGGCGAACGCAGGAGTCGCTCGACGCCTACCTCAAACGGCAGGGCATCGTCGGTATCACCGGCATCGACACCCGAACGCTCGTGCGCCACATCCGAGACGTCGGCGCGCAGATGGCGGCGATCGGCACGGAGGACCCGGCGACCTTGCACGACCACGCGCAGGCTGCGCCTCCAATGACCGGCCAGAACCTCACTGGGGAAGTGACCACGCCTGAAGTATACCAATGGACCGAAGGCAGCGGCGTGTGGGCAGAGCAACGCGAAGGCGCCCGCCCCTGGCACGTCGTGGCGATGGATTTCGGCGTCAAGCTCAACATCTTGCGGTGCCTTGTCGACGAGGGTTGCAAGGTCACCGTGGTGCCGGCAACGGCAAGCGCTGAAGAGGTGATGGCCCTCGACCCCGACGGCATCTTCCTGTCGAATGGGCCCGGGGACCCGGCGGCAGTGTCGGGCGGCATCGCAACCGTCCGGGAGCTCCTCGGCCAACGCCCGATTTTCGGCATTTGCCTCGGCCACCAGTTGATGAGCCTCGCTCTCGGTGGGCAGAGCTACAAGCTCAAGTTCGGCCATCGCGGTCTCAATCAGCCGGTCAAAGACCTGAAGACGGGTCGCATCGAGGTCACTACTCAGAACCACGGCTTCTGCGTCGACGTCGATTCACTCAAGGACAAGTGCGAGCTCACGCACCTGCACCTGAACGACGACACCTGCGAGGGCATCGAGCACCTCGAGACCGGCGCATTCAGTGTCCAGTACCATC
>JBLYYU010000134.1:0-4299 GCA_048550275.1 Polyangiales bacterium | reverse complement strand
GGGCTGAGAGGACCCGGACGTCGCAGGGGATGTCGAGGCCGTTCAAGACGTCCCGGCCCTTGAGTACGACCGGGAGGTCGCTCGGGCTGCCGGTCAGGATGGCCACTACTGGGGTATCGTTTTTGCTCAGTTTGTCGCTTGTCACATCGCCTCCGTTGGGCCCCCATCTAGCGCAAAGCGGCTCGCTCGCCACCCGCTCTCGACCGGTTTTAGAAATCCGCCTGCGGCCCTTTACCAAGTCCCAGAGTCGGCCTATATAGCGGCCCAGCTATGACGAGATTGTCGGGTAATTTCAGTCGCAGCGTCCTTTGGGCCAGCTTTTTGGCCGTGGCGCTGTTCCATGTATCTCCAGATCTGGCGGCGGCCCAGGATGCCCCGCCCACCGAGGCGCCTCCTGTCTCCGGAGCGGACACCGCCAAGGAGGTCCAGACCGAGGCGACCGCCGGCAGCGACACGGTGGCTGACCTGATCACCGCGCCAGCCGGGTCCTCGGCCGCGCCGGCCGATGTGGCTGCGACGATCGACTCTGTCCAGGAGAGCATGGCGGAGATCCAGCTTCAGGCGGCGTCGGGCGTCGGCGAGACTTTCGTCCTCGAGTTCGGGGACACCTTCGACTGGGTCCAGATGGTCTCCGGCGAGTGGATCAAGGGAAACATCGCGCGGATGCGTGGCGACACCATGGAGTTCGACAGCGACAAGCTCGACATGCTGTACCTGGATTTCGCTGACGTCTCGCTCGTGCATTCGCCGCAGGTCAACACCTACGTCTTCAACGACCGATCCTCGGCAACCGGCCCTGCGGTCATTACCGCCGAGCAGGTGATCGTCCAGACCGAAGAGGGGACGAAGACCTTCCCACGAAGTGAGCTCGAGTCGATCGTCGAGGGCCAAAAGGAGCGCGACTGGTGGTCGATGAAGCTCCGCTTCGGCCTGACGCTGAACAAGGGCAATACCGACCAGCTCACCTACGACATCAACTTCAACACGCGTCGGGAAGACAGGATGACCCTGCTCGACCTGAACTACAACGCCTCGTTCGGCCGAACCGGCGGCGTTCAGAACGTGAATCGACAACTCGGTGAGTTCCTCTTCAACGTATTCCTCGGGAGCCGCTGGTGGGTCACCCCGGCGTTCGGCCAGCTCTTCAACGACCGCTTTCAGAACATCAGGTTCCGAGCCACGCCAGCCGCTGGCGCCGGTGTTCACATCGTCGACATGGCGAAGGTGAAGTGGGATTTCATGACGGGCATCGGCTATCAGTACCTGAACGCCCTCAATCCGGTCGTGGGGGTCGGCAACCCACAGAACGACGCGTTCATCCCGCTTTACACCTACTGGGACTTCGACATCACGGGCGACATCGACTTCACCGTGAGCTGGCTGACCAACTTGGTCGTCACGACGATTGGAAATACCAACCACACGGGCAGGGCCGAGCTCGCGATCGAGTTGACGAGCGTCCTCGACCTCGACTTGGCCTTCCTCTACCTCCGGACGGAGCAGCCTTTGCAGCCGGCTGACCCGGCTGCCCCGGCGATCGAGAAGAACGACTACCAACTCGTCGTCGGCATCAGCCTCGAGCTCGGCTAGACCTCTTCGGCGTCCGCATCCGCATCCGCGTCGGCGTCTTCGTTTTTCTTTTCCTTGTGCTCCAAGATCTCGGCTTCGAGCTGAGCTCGTAGGGCCTGGAGTTCCTCGTAGCGTGACTGCGAGGCGCCCTCGTCGGCCTTCCCGTCTCGCTCCTTGTCGAGTTGCTCGATCTCGTCGCGGACCGCCTTGAGCTTCTCCTCGGTTTTCGCTTCGTTTTCCGCGAGGTCGGCCTTGTCGAACATGCGCTCTTCAGGCCGCGACTCGTTGGCGTCCGCCGGCTTCGGGGCCTTGTGCCGGTCTTTCGGAATGAAGACCTGCTCGGGCTTGAGCGGGCGTTGGTTCATGAACGTAGGCGACACAATCTCGATCCCGGCGCGATGCAGTGCATCCAGCATGCATTCGCGGAGCTCGGACTCGGCGCTGATCAAGTACTTCACCTCTTCGAGGAACCCCGCCGCCTGGTAGGTGATCGAGAAATCACCGAGCTCGAGGACGAACACGAAGGGGTCGGTCAGCCCGGCGTGCTCGGCGGCGTCGACGAGGCACTTCTCGATCTTCTCGCGGGGCACGTCGTAGCCGAGCGAAACCGTGGACGCGATGAACGTGCCCGAGGGTCGAACCACTGTGACCGGGTTGTTGACGAGAAAGAGGTTCGGAAAGGTCGTGAGGTTGCGCCGCTCGGTTTGGATCTCCGTCCGCAGCAAGCCGAGCTCCGAGACGCGCCCCCGGTGCCCATCGACGATGATGAAGTCGCCGGGCTTGAAGTTGCGAATCGACTTCAGCATCAGCCCGGCCATCGCGTTGCCCAGGAGCGTCGTGGAGGAGAGGGCGACCGCAGCGGTGACGAGAATCCCTAGTAGGCTCATCAGCTGACCGCGCGGCGCATCCCCGATCGGCAGCTCGAGGATAATGACGATGAGGAGGATCCCGGTCAGCGCCGCCATCATGAGCTGTCGAGTTGCGAGACTGCTCGAGGTCGGCGGGGCGCGCTTGATCAGCACTCGGTAAGCGCCCGCCAGAGCCAGGCTGCCTAACAACAGGGTGATCAGCACTGGCAGCCATTCGCTAAGCAAGGCGGGGACTGATTTCAGATACTCCATGGGCTGGCTCGATCATCGCAGAATTCCCAGGCCCGGCGAACCGGAAAACCCCTCAAAACGTCGAAGTCAGAGGAGAATGCTCGCCCGGATCGGCCGAAGTCTCGCCTTCCGCTGCAAGTGCCGCATCCGACGAGAACCTCACGTAGCCGCGGAACGTGCCGATGAAGATGCTGTTGTCGGGGCCGAACGAGAAGGTGCCCCAGATATTGTTGAACACCTTGCGACCGTAGTGCCCCTTGCCGAGCGTCATGCGTCGGACGATGCGCATGGTGTTGTCTCCGAATGCGCGGTCGTCGAAGTAGCCCTTGATGCTGAAGACGGGCCAACCTGAACGAAAATCGACGCCGGTCAGTTGCCAGTCGCTGTGGCCATCGGAGCCATGGTCGCGGTGATAGACGTACAAGAGGCCGTTCGCCGTCGAGAGCTTCGGTGTCGCCGTCTTTCCATCGAATTTCCCGACAGCGGGCCAGTCTTTGACGTGCACATAGCCGCCAGCCTCTTGGTCGAAGTCGAAACGCATGATCCCACCGGCTGTCGGGTTCACGGCGAACGGGTCGGTGTAACCGTAGGTGTTGCCAACGACTAAGTGCTTGCCATAGGACACGACGGAGTTTTCGACGGCCGAGGCGCCAGGCTCGAAGAGCGGAAGGCGGCTCACCAACTTGCCGTTGTCTTGCCGGAAGACGAGGAGATTCACCTGCTCGGGGGCGTTGTCCACGATGGCAACGAACTCGTCGCCGATTAGTGTAGGCGTCGTCCCACTCCCATCGTTGAGGTGGCCTGGTTTCACCTTGCGATCGTTCTCGTAGACGAGGTCACGCTCTGCGTAGGTTGGTTCCCAGGACGGGTCGAGCTCGATGCGCTTCTTCTCGTCGTTGAAGCGGAACTTGTAGAGAGCCAAGCTGCTGACGATGTAGACACCGTCGGGGCCGACGGAGAAGGAGTTCTGGATTTGCTCGAAGCTGTGGCCCTCGAGCTTTACCCGTTTTCGCCCCTCGGTGCGTAGGGCGGCGAGGTCTTCCGCATCGCCGGTTTCCTTCGCCTCTTCGACACGTTGCAGGATGTCCTCGGTCCCCTTTGGGACCCCGCCGAGGTGCTTCTCGAGCTTTTGGCGCAACGCGAAATAGGCGACCGCTGTCGTGTAAACCCGTGGGCAGTTCCCCGAACCGTCTACATCGATGACGCCAATGATTCCGTACTTGGAGGTGAACCAGACTCGTCCCTCCGCGTCGGGCATCAGCGCCGTGAGAACATTGTCGTTCCGGCCCATGGTCTCGCTGACCCAGGTTCCCTGGGCGACTTCCTTGCCTAGATCGATGAGGATCATCTTGTCGCGCTCGATCCTCCGGTTCCGGATCGGGATGCCGATCAAGGTGTTGTCCGCGCCGGGCACGTAGACGTTGCCTCGCGAGTCAAGGTACGAGTAGGCGCCACCCGATGTGTCTCGAAAAATCTCGAGGCGGGCTCTTTTGCTGATGAGCTCGATGGCGCTGCTCCCTCTTCCGGGGATCGCGACATGGTCGAGCACACGCGCTTCACCGGAGATGTCGACCAGGAGGAGCGTCGCAGCGTCACGGCCGAACGAGATGGTGACGATCGTCCGCTCATC
>JBLYYU010000133.1:0-4166 GCA_048550275.1 Polyangiales bacterium | reverse complement strand
GGGCGAGCTCATGAAGAGCGGAACCCGAAATGTGCCGAAGATTCGGTAGGCGATCTCCGTTGGGTTGTAATCGTCTTCCACGCTGGTGATCGTGTACTCGGGCCCGTCTTCGCCAATGAGATCGAACGCGGTGTCACGCATGTGAAGCAGCCATCGCGTATTGTTCTCGTCGCTCGCCGTGTTGAAGTCCCAGGCGAGCTGAACTTCGTCGCGTGACCAACCGGCTGCTTCGATCTTGGCGAAAATGTCTTCGTAGAGCGGCCGGCGTGCTTCCACGGATTCGTCGTCGCTCGCTGTACCGTCGCGCAGGGCGGCGAAAGCGGGCGAGGCCTCGACTACCTCGTCGTCGGGATTCGTGACGTTGCGGAACGCCACGATGTAGCGGGCGTTGTCCTTGAGGCGGACGACCGGTCGAAGCATCACGCCGGACTCCGCGGTGTTCGCGCCCGGGTCCTGAAGGGCCTGTGTGTCGACCTGTGCAAAGTGGGCGATGAGCTCTCCCGTTTCGGCGTCGAGGATCATCGTGGGAGACGAGGCCGAAAGCGACTGGTCGATATCCGTCACCCCACCGAACACTTCATCCGTAGCGCGAGGAAGGTATGCCAGCATAGGCGAGCCAGCGGAGAAGCCGTCGCTGTAGTCCCAGGGGCGCGAATCGTTGTTGACGAGGAACTCGTCGCCGAATGCGACGCGGCGGCCGGTGACCGTTTCGGCGTCCTCGACGGTGTACACGTTCGACGGGAACGGGTAGCCGCAAAACTCGGGAACGAGTGAGTCGCAGTCGAGGTGTGGGTAGGCGATCGCCGTGCCGCCGGAACCCCCGTCGCCGCCCGCGCCTGCGGTGCCTCCTGTCGATTCGCTACAGGCCGAGACCAAGAGCGCCGATGCCAAAATAAGCCAAGTACGTTTCATAGAACCTCCGGCGCCGAAGGTATCGAATGGGTACGCACCGTCAAGCTCCACGCGCACTCACCCGGAAGGCGGCAAGGATTGCCGTGCCGGTTTTCGGACACTAGAACGGCTGTGTGAGTGAGCGAAAATGGATGTATGTCCTTCGCGGCAACGGCGAGAGCCATGCCGCCTGGGCCGAGCGAATGCTTTTTGACGTGGGTCCCCGGTTGCTCGAGCTCGGGCCGTCGAAGCTCCAGCTCACCGTCACCGAGGCGCCGCCGCCCAAGCTCAACCTGTTCCCGTTCCGGAGCGACCCGATCGCCATCGTCAACGTGTACGACCAAGGAAACGACCCGTCCCGCTTCACCGAAGCCCTCGAGGACGCCGCCGACTCGGTATCGGGGTACCAGGTGGAAGAGGCGTATCCGGTTGCCTACGATCGAGCTTGGGGTGACGGCGAGCCCACTCCCTCTCCGATCCTCCTCACGATGCTTCGCAAGAAATCCGGGGTCGAAACCGACGAGTTCATCCGGCGCTGGCACGACGGGCACACGCCGCTCTCGCTCGAGATCCATCCGCTCTGGTACTACCAGCGCAACGTCGTCGGCGAACCCGTGATCGAGGGGTCGGAGACCTCCGACGGCATCGTCCTCGAAGCCTGCCGAACGCGTGACGACCTTCTGAACCCCGTGCGTTTTTTTGGCGGTGGGTTCAAAATGGTTCCGAACATGTTGCGCGTCGCCAACGACATCAAAGGTTTCCTCGACATGAAAGAAACGCAGACCTACTACGCGACCGAATACCACCTACGGAGTTGATCGATGAGCGTCCGATACGAGCTGCGCGATCAGATCGCGATCGTCACAATCGAGCGCCCGGATGTGCGAAATGCCGTCGACCGCCCCACGGCTACGGCGCTCGCAAACACGTTCCGGCGTTTCGACGACGATGAGGAGGCGCTCGTCGCCGTCTTGACCGGCGCTGGCGAGACCTTCTGTGCGGGCGCCGACCTCAAAGCCGTCGCGGCGGGCGAAGAGCGCGACATGTCAGCAGAGGCCGATGGGCCGATGGGCCCGACCCGGATGCAGCTCGGCAAGCCGGTCATCGCAGCCATCGAGGGGCACGCGGTGGCTGGCGGGCTCGAGCTCGCGCTCTGGTGCGACCTTCGAGTCGCGGCGGAAGACGCGGTGTTCGGGGTGTTCTGCCGGCGTTTTGGCGTGCCCTTGGTCGACCTCGGGACGGTCCGCTTGCCCCGGCTGATTGGACACAGCCGGGCCATGGATTTGATCCTCACCGGTCGCCCGGTGCCCGCGAAGGAGGCGGCTCTGATCGGGCTCGCCAACCGGCTTGCACCCAGCGGCAAGGCGCTCGCCACCGCGATCGAGCTGGCCAACCTGATCGCGCGGCATCCGCAGGCCTGCATGCGAAGCGATCGCCGTTCGGCGATCGAGCAGTGGAGCATGAACGAGGATGAGGCGATGCGAAACGAGCTCGGGCTCGGCGCCGAAACGATCGCGAGCGGAGAGACCGTCAGCGGCGCCACGCGGTTCAGCGAGGGTGCGGGCCGACACGGCAAGTTCGACGACTAGAAAAAGGCCACGATGCGGTCCGGCGTGCGTGGTACGCTGAAGCGTGTGTGACAGCGTGGTCGTAGTGCCCGACGCCGGGCCGGTCTGGTTCGCCAAGAACAGCGATCGTGAGCCTACGGAGGCGCAGTTCCTCGAATGCCACGATGGCGAAGAGCGGGGAGAGGCACCCGAGGGCCTGCCCTGGGCGCCGGGCCGGCGACGGCTCTTGCTGAGCCGGCCTGCCTGGATGTGGGGCTGCGAGATGGGTGTGAACGAATACGGCGTCGCCATTGGGAACGAGGCGGTGTTCACGCGACCGCGGGTTCCGAAGGCGGGTTACACCGGGATGGACTTCCAGCGCGTCGCGCTGACCAGCTGCGAAAGCGCCGACGACGCCCTCGAACAGCTCATCGAGCTCACAGAGACCTTCGTTCAAGGCGGCCCGATGGCGCACCAGCATCGTTCGTTCCGCTACCACAGCTCATTTCTCGTCGCGGACGCGCAAGGGGCTTGGGTGTTCGAGACTGCCGGCCAGTACTGGGCCGCAAAACGGGTGCGCGGCGTGGCGACCATATCCAACGCGCTCACGATCGGGGACGATTTCGACCGGGTGCACGCCGGCGCGTACGCGTACGCACGCAGACGCGGCTGGGCCAAGTCGGCGAACGGGTTTGGCTTCGCCGGCGCTTTCTCCGACCCCTTCCTTTCCTTGATGTCCGGCGCTCAGGTTCGCCGCGCCTGCACCGAGCGCTCGCTGAGGGGCATCGTCGAGCCCGCTACTCGCGATTTCATTCACGCCCTCACGGACCATGGCGCCACGGAGCCGGGGAAGGGGTTTCGCAGTGAATCACCGTGTGCGCACGCGGCCTGGCTGCCTACGAAGACATCCGCGCAGACGACGAGCTCGATCATCGCCCGTCTCGACGCGAACGGGCCGACAGTTTGGGCGACCGGCACTTCCTCACCCTGTCTGAGCGTCTTCAAACCCGCGCCCTTTGATCCGGAGCTCTTGCGGCCGCGTTCGGTCGTGGACGCCCGCTTCGATGCCCGGGAGCTCTGGTGGGCGCACGAGCGTCTGCATCGCGCCTGCCTCGAGAGCTACCACGAACGGCGCGTGACCTTTGCGGACGAGCACGAGCGTCTCCAGGACGAGTGCTTGCAGCCCGGCGCGGACCCGACGCGGGCTTGGCGGGATCACCGCGTCCTGGTGGAAGACTGGCTCGGTCGCGCGCTCCAGGTGAAAGCGCCTCGCCGTCCGCTCCTGACACGACGCTTCTGGTCGAATCAGGCGAGGCGGACGTCGATGCCGGCCTAGCGGCTGTGCTCGTAGAGCCAGTCGATGATCAGCTCGGGAAACAGAGGCTTGCCCGAGTCGAGCGCCTGGAAAAACGGGATGTGACCACCGTCGTTCATCGTCCAGAGCTCGGCGTCGAGGCCTTCGTCGCACCCGGTCGAGTAGGCGTAGACGTCGGTCTCGTCGCCGTCGACTCCCGGGAGCAGGTCCAAGGACTCGAGCAAGACCGAGGTGTCCGGATCGCATCCAGCTGACTCCGCCGAGCGTTCGGTCGCTTCGACGCCGGCGATGTAAGCGCCGGGCGAGCCTTCATAGGGGATGGTGCCGTCCGCCGTGCCGTGGACGACGAGGACGCTGACCGGCGGAGTGCCTGGCTCGCAATCGGCCGGGTCTTCGTAGGTGCCACCCGCGAG
>JBLYYU010000132.1:0-2924 GCA_048550275.1 Polyangiales bacterium | reverse complement strand
GTTGGGCAGCGGAAACGGCAACATCGGCGCACCCACGACGCTCACCCTCGAGACCGGGGTCGCCACCCAGATCATCCTCGCCGACATCAACGGCGACGGTGACCACGACATCGTGATGACCAGTCAGGCAGACGGCTTCGCGTACGCCATCGGCGATGGCGCCGGCAGCGTCGGGGGCTTCTCGTACATAGATCTAGGCCAAGGCGAGTTCGGCCTGGCGGCGGGCTTCTTCGACGAAGGCACGACCCTCGACTTCGCGGTCCCGGCCATCGCCAGCAACGACGCAATCATCGTCCTCGGCGACTGACCCCCGCCGCGCCTCGAGCAACAGCTGACATGTCCGTGCGCCGGCACACCACCCGAGGCCACTCCTCCCTCAGCCCACTCGACGAACACGCGTCACACCTTCACCTAGCGCCAGCCTCGGCCGCCCCTTCCTGCTCCAGCCGCCACAACCTCCTAGCGACGAAAAAAATCCAGATCAACACGACCCCGAACCCCAGCCGCTGAATAAGCCCCTCGATGGAAGACAGCCGGAACCCCGTGGCGATCGTGATCCAGAACGTGATCCCCGGAAGGTTTGCGAGAATGGCCGCCGCCAGCGTCGGTGTGGCCAGGTCCCTCCAGTCTTCGTCACCTCGCATCGCTGGCCAAACGAAGAACGGCGCGAGCCCGGTCCCCATCCCCCCCAATAGCGAAGAGGCAATGTGCAATCGCCCAACGAGATCTGGCTCGGCCAAGATGTTCTTGCAGCCCTCGTTGCAATGAAAGTACGCCGCACCAATCAACCCCAGCCCGCCAAGCACGAGCAACGTGACCCCAACCCTCGCGCTCATCTTCGGCGGAAGCTTCCGCCACAACCCAACCCCAAATGCAATGACAAGTACCCCGGTCGCAGCCACGCCGAAATTGAAAGCCAATCCACGCACGCCAGGCACCCCGCCCAGCACACTCATCGGCCTGGTCAGGTGGCTAAACCCCGGTTCCAACGCGCCAAGCACAACCGCGAGCGTGAGATAGAAGGGCGCAGCAAATAATCCCGCCGCCGACAGGAAACGATGCATGGTGTTCGTCATGGCCAGCCTATGCCTCCACAACCTCTTAGCCCATCGAGATGGCGACGGGCGCCGAATTGCGCGGTACTAGCGACTATGTCGCCAGCGACGCGAATCTGAAACGGCGTTTGTTTCGGCTATGCTCCAGGACCCCTAAATGGGCGGGTTGCCCAGAACCGCGCCCCATCCCAAGAGGCGTTCGTTCGAATAGGACCGCACAGAGCTCGGACTACCATTGTACGTGCTCTCTACGCGCACCTTGTTGCCGTTCTCGTCGTAGTGGTACTCGCTAACGACGTCCCACGTGCCGTCGAATCCGAAATCGGCCTTGACGCGCAGCAGGTACCCGTCCTCGTCGTACTCCCGAAGGTTGTAGTTGTCATACACACCGTCGGCCTCACGAACGCCGTCGACCTCTTCATAGTCGGATAGCGTTTCGGCGATCTCCCCAGCATCGTTGAAGTATATGTCTGTCGTCGCATCGAGAACGCCATCTCCGTCGTAGTCGATCAAGAATGCGATGCGCCGGCCGTGGTCATCGAAACGATACTGGAAGATACTGTCGGGGTTGCCATCCATGTCCGAGTCCGTCTGCGAGTAAGTCATGTTGCCATCGTCGTCGAACCGGTCGATGCGCATTTCGTCGATTTCGCCATCCGCATTGTCATCCGTCTCGCACCGGGAGGTCTGGTATTCGTAGACGCAAACCGTAGTAGAGTTGACCGTGCCGGCTTCCTCGGTATCGCGCTCCACCCTCGTCAACAGGCCGCGGAAGTCGCGCGTGATCGATTCGACGACATCGATTTCGCCGTCACCATCCTCGTCGATCTGTTTGCTCACCACTCGCCCGTGGTCGTCGTAGCTTGGCAGCTCGATCACGTTCGGCGTCTCCGGGCGGTCGCCGTCCCAGTCGTACTCGGTTCGAGTCGGGTTGCCGCGCGCCCCGTACTCCCATGCACTTCGATGGAAAAAAACCTCGTCTCGTAGCGAATAGTGGGTTTCCTCCGTTACGCCGTCGAGCTCGGCGTCAATTCCCAGCGCCGTGTAGAGATCCTCCATGACGTACGCCGCGCTCTCGAGGATTCTGCCTTGGAGTGGCGATCCCTCGGCCGTGAACGCCGCCTGGATCTTCGGGTCTACTCGAAATGCCCACCAATGCTGATCGAAGCCGAGCGCGATTCCGTCGAACAGCGTGGTGACCTCGTCGCTGATCTGAAAACCATTGTCGCTGTTCCCATCTTCGTCGAGGCTCTGGAGCAAGGTCGCTCGGTTGATGACTTCGTGAAACGGGCCCCGACCTCGGTCGGACGCGCGGGTTACTTGGTGGGTGCCGATCGGAATCTCCGAGTGGCTCAGATCGAAGACGCTCACCTCGGGTCTCGCCGAAAGCTCGCCGAGGACCGTTTCGCCTAAACTGAACACCACGGTCTCGCCCTCGAGATAGCGAAACGCGCCCGATTCGTCGGTCACCCCGCTGAACGACGCAGTCTCGAACGCCACGCCCGAAACCGGTCCAAGGAGTTGCCCGACGAGCGCCTCGTCGCGGACCTGGATGCCTTCGCTCTCGTTGCTTCCCGAGTCGCACGCGACCGCCAAGACGATGCAGGCAAACAACGTGAATCCGTGCCGAGGTGCGCGCGAGCGATTCCTGTGCTTCGACTTCATTGAACCCATGACCATGCGGAGAACGGTATCCCAACCTGGCGTCGGCTGAAAGCATTTCGATGCATTCGCAATCGACGCGCGTCGGACGGTGTCTATGAATTAAGATGAATGCGTGCATGGGAAGCCCGCGCTTGGAGTCACACGTGATCTCGGTACGAACACAACAGATCTGCGCGCTTCTCGAAAAGAGATCCGACCGAGGTG
>JBLYYU010000131.1:0-2758 GCA_048550275.1 Polyangiales bacterium | reverse complement strand
ATTTGCGGCTGCCTGGACAAGTGCAGCGCAACTGCTACCTTGCCGCAATCGTCCATCAAGGACGCGGTAGCTCATCGTGGGCTGCCAGCACGCTGCCGACCTGTTCCTACCAGACCCGCACCGTGACACACAACAACGGTTAAACGGTTCGTAGAAGACATCGGCAAGTTAGAGACGCGGAGTAGATCGTTCGGGACAGTTCCCGTCGTGATGCTTCGCAGATAGATCAGAGAGAGACAGACAGAATGAGCAAGAAACTATTCGTAGGTGGCCTGAGCTGGAACACGACAGACAGTGAGCTTCAGCAGGCTTTCGAGGCATGCGGCGCAGTCGCCGAGGCCAAGGTAATTACGGACCGGGAAACCGGTCGCTCGCGAGGCTTCGGCTTCGTGACATACGACGACGAGGCAAGTGCGAGCCGGGCGGTCGAGGAGCTCAACAACTCCACGCTCGACGGTCGTACCATCCGTGTTGACACGGCCAATGATCGGCCCCGAAACGACCGCCGCTCCGACAATCGTTGGTAAGCGGTATACATGACCACGAGTCGTAACGACTTCTCATCTCTCGGGCTCGGCGAAAAATTTCGCCGAGCTCTGAGAGACGTGGGCTACACAGAGCCCACGCCGATCCAATCCCAGGCCATCCCGCATCTGTTGCAGGACAGAGACCTACTGGGCATCGCTCAGACGGGAACCGGCAAAACGGCAGCGTTCGCGTTGCCCCTGTTACAGCGTCTGGACGAGGAAAACTCGCCAGCAAGACCCCGGCGGCCGCGCGCGCTCATCCTTGCGCCAACTCGCGAGCTAGCCCTTCAGATTCACGATGAGCTCGAGCGCTTCGGCAAATACACGAAGCTTCGCCACGCGTTCATCTTCGGTGGAGTGAGCGCGAACCCGCAGATCAAAGCCCTCAAACTGGGCCTCGACGTGGTGGTCGCGACTCCCGGCCGGCTGCTCGACTTGGCAGGTCAGCGCTACATCGATCTCTCGGAGGTCGAAGTGCTGGTGCTCGACGAGGCCGACCGACTACTCGACATGGGATTCATCCGCGACGTGAAACGAATCGTCGCGCAGACCCCAAAGAGCCGCCAGTCGCTCCTCTTCTCGGCCACCATGCCAAACGCGGTTGCCGCACTCGCCCGAGAGATCCTCGACGATCCGATTCGTGTCGATGTTTCGCCAAAAGAGGTGACCGTAAAGGAAATCGACCAGCGATTCGTCATGGTCGGCACCGGCGACAAGCAGCGCATGCTCGAGCATTTGCTCCGAGATGACGAAGTGTCGCGGGCGATTGTGTTCACGCGGACCAAGCACGGCGCCAACAAGGTGGCCCGCAAGCTGGAGAACGCCGGCATCGGCGCCGAAGCCATTCACGGCAACAAGTCACAGGGGGCGCGGCAGCGTGCCCTGAGCAACTTCAAGAACGGCGACTCCTGGGTGCTGGTCGCGACGGACATCGCCGCGCGCGGCATCGACATCGATGCGGTCTCGCACGTGATCAACTACGAGCTTCCACACGAACCGGAGAGCTACGTGCACCGCATCGGCCGAACGGGCCGCGCGGGCGCCACCGGAGCGGCCTGGTCGCTGGTCGATCCGTCGGAACGAAATCGACTGCGCGCGGTTGAAAGGCTGCTCAAGTGCACGCCTGCGGAGGACGCGGCCGATCTGCCCCCGCGGGACCCGAGGGATCCGGCCGACGAGCCGGAGCGAGTCCGCGCCCCGCGTCGACGAAATCGTCCACGGTCTTCCACCAATCGAAAAGCCAACGCCGCCGTTCTTCACCGGACGGGATCGCGTCGGCACTGACACGCCAGATTTGAATCTGGATGTGCGCGCCGACCACGGTGCCGTTGAGCAAGTCCGTTGCGTTCGCGAGGCCTTCGAGCCCGCGATGCGCAACGATGAGCACATCGGCATCGGGGGCGACGTCGAGTAGGCCGAGCGCGCCGCCAGGCTTGGGCGGAAGGCAGTGCTTGAAGGACGCCGCGATCCGCTCGAGGTCCGGGTGCGTCTTGGCCAGCCTCTTGAGGGCGATTTCTTGCTTCCGCTTGGTGAAGCGAGTGCCCTCTGGGTAGAGCAACACACCCTGGTCGCCGAGGTTCTCCCCGAGCTTTCGAACGCCCGCGAGCTCCTCGTGGACGCTGCCCCCGCGGTCGATGAAGTAGTTGGGCGAAGCATGACCGGCGACGTCGATGCAAGGGTCGACGAGAAGCTCGCGCTTGAACACGTAGCGAAGCCGCAGGCCCTTGGCGTTGGAGATGAAGGTAACCGGAAGCGCGGTGTCGATGATGCTCGCGTGACGAATGAACACCAGAACGTGGCCGGGGAGGATCTGGTCCTCTCCTTCGATCGACACGCTGAGCGAGAGAAAGCGAGCCAGCCAGGCGAAGAGCGAGCTACCCCACCAGCACTCCAGTCGAAAGAAGAGCTCCTCGCGTCGCTCGGCACGGCCCGGGGTGACGAGGTAGATGACCGCTGCAGCCGTCAGGCCCATCAACTCGATGGCGAGGTAGGTCCAAAAGAACATCAGCAGGCGCAAGATTGCAAACGAGCAGCGTCGAAAGAGCCCAATCACGAAGGCGAGCGGAATCCACAGCGGTGCAAGTGCCGTGAGCAGGACCCAGAGCAACAAATACGTGGACACCGTCATGATTCGCCGACGCGTCGGGGACACGGCCGCTGAATGTGAGAACGCCAGCGCCTGCACGAACCGAGAACGGCGGCGCAGGTCGGTGGGCCGCACCATGCTCGAT
>JBLYYU010000130.1:0-4944 GCA_048550275.1 Polyangiales bacterium | reverse complement strand
GCTTTCGATCGTGATTCCCGTGTTCAACGAGGAAGCGATCCTGCGCGCCGCGCTCGTCGATCTGATCGACCGGCTCAGCGCCTATCCCTGGACGTATGAGATCCTGATCGCCGAGAACGGCTCGACCGACCGAACGGCCGAGGTCGCCTCCGAGCTTTCCAAACGCTTCGAGCAACTCGAATGCCGGCACAGCCCGTCACCGAACTACGGCACAGCGCTCCGTGAAGGCATCCTCCATGCGAGGGGAGACCTCATCATCTGCGACGAGATCGACCTTTGCGACACCGATTTCTACGAGCGCGCCCTCGGCATGCTGGAAGACCCAAACGTGGACTTCGTGGTCGGCTCGAAAGCCATGGCTGGAGCAACCGACGCCCGCCCCTACTACCGGCGACTCGGCACCTCGGTCATCAATGGGATGCTCCGGGTCGGGTTCGGCTTCAAAGGCACGGACACCCACGGCCTGAAGGCTTTTAGACGGGAGCCGGTCCAGCCCATCGCCCGTGCGTGCCAGATCGACCGGGATCTTTTCGCCTCTGAGCTGGTCATCCGGGCAGAGCGGGCCGGCCTCGGCGTCACCGAGATCCCGGTTCGCGTCCTCGAGAAACGGCCGCCAACGATCGGCCTCGCGCGACGAGTTCCCAATGTCGTGAAGAATTTGGTTAAGCTCTTCATCGCAATCCGTATCAAGGGGTGAGCGTGAAGCTAGCTTCGATTTCGATCGATTTGGACGAGGTTCCGAGGTACGCGGCGATCCACGGCGTCGAGCCTCCGGCAGAGCCGGGCGTCAACGCGGTGTACGAGCGCTGCCTCTCGCGCTTCAGAACCTGGCTCGATGAAGAATCCGTACGGGCGACCTTCTTCGTGATCGGGGAGGACTTGGAGCGCGAGGCGAATCAACGCGCGGTCGCCGAGCTGCACGGCGAAGGTCACGAGATCGGAAACCACTCCTATCACCACCACTACGACCTCACCCGTCGTGCGGCCGCCGACATCGGCGAAGAGGTCGCCCGAGGGGCTGACGCGATCGAGCGGGCGTGCGGCCAACGCCCGAGCGGGTTCCGCGCGCCTGGGTACACGGTCAGCGACATCCTTTTCAGCGCGCTCGACGCGAACGGCGTCGAATACGACTCGAGCGTCTTCCCTTGCCCGAGCTACTACGCCGCCAAAGCGGCGGCGCTCGCCACACTCAGGCTTCGCGGCAAGAAGAGCGCGAGCATCCTGGACAGCCCCGCCGTTCTCCGCGCGCCGAGGGCTCCGTACCGCGTCGGTCGGCCGTACTGGACTAGGGGGGACGGTCTCCTAGAGCTGCCGATCGGCGTGACTCCGCTTCAGCTCCCCTACATCGGCACCTCGCTGGTCCTCGGCGGAGAGCAAGTTGCCGAAGAGCTCACCCGGCAGATGCTCGGAAGAGAGCTGGTCAACTTGGAGCTTCACGGCCTCGACCTAGCCGACGCCCGAGGCGACGGCTTGGAGTCGCTCGTCCCGCATCGCGCGGACCTGAGGCGAACCACCGATGGGAAGCTCCGCGCGCTTCGCAGAGCGGTCCAGGTGCTGCGCGAAGCCGGCTACGATTTCGTGACGCTCGAAGAAGCCGCTCGACGACTCGAACCTACACCCAGCCCGTAGACTCTTTTCGCTGCACCGCGCGAACCGCGAGCTCGTCCGCCTCTTCGTTGAGCCGGATGCCCTGATGTCCGCGGACGTGAAAGAGCTTCGCGTCCGGGTGCGCCTCGAGGACCGCCCGCACCTTGGCGATCAACTCCTTGTTGGCCTTGGCCTTCCATCCCTGGGTCAAGACACCGATCGAGTACTTCGAATCCGTGTAGAGCCGCAGCGGACGGCCGAGCTCACTGGCAAGCTCCGCGGCACGCAGAATCCCCGTGAGCTCGGCGATATTGTTCGTTGCCTGACCGATGTACTCGCTGAGCTCACGCTTCTCGCCGGCCCAGAGAGCGACCGCACCAACCCCGGCCGGACCCGGGTTGCCGCTGCAAGCGCCGTCCGCGTAGACGAGCACCTCGTCGCCAAGCGGTTTCTCCGGGGCGGCGGTGAGCGACGCGTCGGCCCCCTTCTTCTTGGCTTTGGTCGCCTTCTGAACCGCTTCGCCGGGACCACAGAACGAATCGGGCTCGACCTGCGAGCCCTTCGAAGAAGGCTTGAGGTTGGACGCGCCCGCGAAGTACGCCCGCCCGTCGTTGGGTTTGTAGCGAACCTCGACCCGTCCCCCGTTCGCAACGAGCTCTCCGCTCTCGTCGCAGCGAGCGAAGACCTCCGAGTTGCGCAATCGCATTCGGCGCCATGGCATGGAGCAGGCGTTAGCACGAGGGCTTGCTCGGGGAAAAGAACTTCCTACCCTCGATCGGTGTCTCGTTCGCTCAAAGTCGCCGCCCTGGTCTCGATCGCGACGCTCGGCCTGCTCCTCGCGGCGATGCACCAGGGCAGGACACTGCGGGCCGCGCGCCTGCTGCGCGACGTGCCAGGCAGCGCACGCGCCGTCCTGCGAATCGACACACGCGCACTCGAACGGAGCGCCACAGCCGATGCCCTTCTCGCGATGTTGGTGCCGGGCGAACAGCTCAGCGAAATCGAATCCGTGTGCGGCCTGGACCCACGCACGGCCCTGGCCGAGGCGACAGCTTGGGTGCGCGGCTCCGAAGAGCAGCCGATCGAGTCAATCGGGCTGATGCTCCGCGGCCGTGCTGCGGACGCCGTGACCTTGGCCGATTGCCACCGCCTCCTCGTCGAAGCGCGAGGCGGCTCGATCGTCCGCATCGACAGCGCATCGGGGCCGATCCTCGCGAACCGTTCGACGGGTAGCGCGATCGCTGCGCTCGACGCCCGAACCATCGTGACCGGCTCGGTGCGCACAGTCGCCGAGGCCGTAGCCGTCCAACGTGGCGCAATACCGAGCCTGGCCGAAGGCGAGCGGGTCGCGGCTCTCTGGCCCGAAGTCGCAGCAGGGGCAGGGATCGCCGCAATCGTCGATCCACCCGCGCACTGGAAGTCCGCGATCGCGCGCGTGATGGAGCTCGACGAACAGGACTCGGCCCTCGACCGAGTGGAGACCTTCGCCTTATCGGCGGGTCCGAGGGGCGGCGAAGCGGTGGTAATTCACATTCGCGCCGACGAACGCTGGAACGCCGAGCGGCTCAGTGCGGTCCTCGAACGCTGGCTCGCCTCCCCGCCGGAGCGAATCGGGCCGGAATGGGTTCAGGTCTTCAACACCGCGAGCTTCGCCAGACACGACCGAACGATCGCGCTGACGCTGAACGTCGCTAGCCTTTCGGCTTCCCGCTAGCCCCACTCGCCTCGGGCTTGTTCCCCGTGAAGAGGTCGGAGCGCCGGTACCGCGCGTCGATCCGATTGAGAAGGATCTTGATCACGGCGGCCGCAGGTACGGCGAGCAAAACACCGGTGAACCCGAGCAGCTCGGCGCCCACCAGGAGCGCGAACAGAACCGCTATCGCCGAGATCCCGACCGTGTCGCCCATGATCTTCGGCGTAACCACGAAACCCTCGAGCCCCTGAATCACAGCATGGACGCCGAGCACCCAGAGCACCTGAGTCCAGCCCTGCCAATCGAGCGCCGTCATCAGCAGCGCCGTCGCGAGCGCCAAGGTGCTGCCCACGTACGGAATGAACGAGAGCATGCCCGCCATGATTCCAATTGGAAGCGCTAGGGGCACGCCGATCGATCCGTACCCGAGCGAGTACAGAACCGCCAAGATGGCCATGACCGTGAACTGGCCTCGGAAGAACTGACCGAGCACCTGATCGACCTCACCAAAGAACGAGTTCGCTTCGGGCCGGTGGCGCGGTGGGATCAGCTCGGCGGCACGGGCGACGAGGTGATCGAAATCGTAGAGAAGGTAAAACGCGAATACGGGGATCATCAGCGAGGCGACGATCGCGGCGACCGCCGAAGCCGTGCCGCCGAGAAGCCACTTCACCACGGCGGTGGCAGGCGTGTAGCCCTTCGTGAGGACCGACTGAAGGTCGAAATGTAGCTCTTCGAATGCCTCTTCGACCGAGGCTGGGATCACCAGCCCATACTCGGCCAGGATCGGCTCCCACTCGGCGCGGCTGCGCTCGACGAGACCGGGAAGGCGTCTGACGAAGCTGGCGATCTCCTCGTAGACCATCGGAAGGATGACCAGCATCGTGAACGCCGCGATGGCGAATACACCGAGGAGCAGGACGGCGATGCCCACTGCCCGGCCGATCGAACGGCCTCGAAGCAGGCGGCTCTCCTCGATTCGATCGACGAGCGGGTCGAGCATGTAGGCGATCAGAAACGCGAAGAACACCGGCGCCAGCACCCCGCGAAGCGCGTAGAGGAGCCAGGCGAAAGCGACCGAGAGGCCCAACCAAAGAACCCAGCGTGGAACCCTGTCGCGCTCAGACATGAAGGCCTTCTAGCACAGTCACTAAGCTCGCCTCTGAAAGCAGTCGTCGGCGATTCGGAGCCGGCGTCGCTCGGGCTCCGTGGCATCGACGAAGCGCGCCGTCACCGGATCGTGATAGCCGCTGGCCAAGCGGAGATCCGGAAGCAATCGCCGGTAAAACTCACCGATACGTCGCATGCAGACTTCGCGCACGTACTTGCCCACGATCGACGCGAGCGCGACGGGCAAGTGCCGGGCGTCCGCGTCCACTTCGAACCGAACCTCGCCGAGCCGATCGACGGCATAGTTTCGTTGGCCTCGGCGGCCCGGTTGCTCGGTGACTCGGTCCGCTTCGAAGCGCGCGAAACGGGACGCGTAGTCACGAATGCCACCGATCATTCCGCAGACGGCTAGCAACGGCTCGCCGTGGCGCGCCAGCGTCGAGACGATCAAGTCTTCGAATAACTCGAGGTCGACCGCCAGCTTGTTTCGCCCTGACGCAAGCCTCTCGTTCAGCATCCCCGCGCAGGCGACCCTGGTTTGCACGTCGACGACG
>JBLYYU010000129.1:0-7438 GCA_048550275.1 Polyangiales bacterium | reverse complement strand
GCCGGATGGTGCATGTCACCCCAAGTCATTTCCTTGCCGAAACGGCTGCCGCCCTCGAGGACTTTGCCAGACTGGTCGCCGTAGCCATAGCCCTGCCAGGGCTCTGGTGTGAACACGCCGACGTACTTGAGCACGCGCATCGACGGGACGCCGATGACGATCATGTTGCCGCCGTGGCCGCCCGACGCGAAGGTCAGGTACGTGTCTTTCTGACCGGTCGGCGTGTAGGTTTGAAGCGCAGCGCTCACGTCCTTCTCGCTCAGCCCACGGGCCTTCATCAAGTCTGCTGTCGAGCTGGCGGGCGCCTGAGACACCTGCTGGGTTTGCTGCGGGCCGCAACCAATGCTGACCATCGCGAGCAAAAGCACCCCGATACTGGATGCGCCAAACGCACCAATCCAATTGAACCTCATCGTATCTCCTCACTTCCCGCAGCGAACGGGAAATCCTCCAGGCCAGTTCCCGCAGCGAACGGGAACACTATTTCGTATTTCGATCGCCTCCCCCAGCGAAGGGGAGCACACCGCGACCGAGCGCGTTGCAATAACTAAGCCAGCTGGCTAAGAGAAACCAGGTTATTTCTTGAGCCCGCGAATGTACTTCACGAGCTCTTTGACCACGTCCGAGCCGACGTCGAGATCGGGGTTTGCAGGCATCGTGGGGGCCTTGCCGACGCCAGCGCCTCCGTAGACGATGATTTTGGTGAGGTGGTCGTCGGTGACCTCCGCCTGCCATTCAGGGGAGGTGAAGTCGCGCGGCTTTGGCTCGAGCGCGGCCGATCCGGCGCCATCTCCCTTGCCGGTTTCACCGTGGCAAACGGTGCATCGGTTCTGATAGATCTCGGCGGCTTTCGCGACCGGATCTTCAGCCGCCTCGGGCGCAGCGGCGGGCGCCGGTGCGGGAGCGGGCTCTGCAGCCTTGGGCTCAGCGGGAGCGGCTTCCTTCGAGGTGCACCCCGAAATCCCGACGATCATACCGATGAGCAAACCAATCCACCTTGCACGCATAGAGCCTCCTAGTTGGGCCGGAGTGTAGGCTCACCGGCAGCAGGGGCAAACCCCTCTAAGGAGAAAAAGCTGCGCCTAAATCGGACGAAACGCAGGATTTGCGCGACCCGCAGAAAGGCCTCTTTTTGCGATTCCTGAGCGCAAAATGTGTGTCTATACTCCGCACGCGCTCGGAGGCGTTTCCTGAATTGGGGAGGTTGTGATGAGAGGTTCCGTGAAAATCGCTGTTATTGGAGGAGTCATCTGCGGGCTTCTCGCCGTCGGGTGCAAGAAGCAAGAGGCTGCGCCCGCGGAGGCGCCGCCCGCTGCTGCCGAGCCTGCAAAGGAGGTTTCCAACGTTCCTCCGCTGAACGAGAACAACATCGTTAGCATCGCGATTCGCTCAGAGGATCACACCACCTTGGTCGCTGCGATCAAAGCGGCCGACTACGTGACCTCGGTCGCTGCCTCTGGTCCGCTGACGGTGTTCGCGCCGACGAACGCCGCGTTCGCGAAGCTGCCCGAGGGCACGGTCGAGAACCTGGTGAAGCCGGAGAACGTCGATACCCTTCGCAAGATCTTGCAGTATCACGTCACGACGTCGGCTATCGAAAAGAGCTGGATGAAAGACGGGCAGACGCTCGGCATGGCGAACGGGAAGAAGACCGCCGTGCATGTCGACGGTGACACCGTGAAGATCAACGACGCCACGATCATCGCGTCGATCCCGGCGTCGAACGGCATCGTTCACGTCGTCGACACCGTTCTGCTGCCGCCAGAGAGCTAACAGGCAAGCCCGATGATTGCGCGCTTGCATTGGTTCTGCGCCCGTGCGGCGCTGCTGTTCGGTTTCTTACTGACGCTCACCTCGCTGTCCGCGTGTTCCGACAGCGAAGGTTCGGGCGGTTCTGCGGGCAGCGGCGGCTCCGGCGGATCAGAGCCCGTCGAAGACGGAACGTATTTCATGCGCGACGACGACGGACGCGTCGTGATCCTGCGTGGCATGAACATCATGAGCCAGGCCAAGGGAGATCCGGAGCGCCTCCCCGATCTCACCGAAGAAGACGTGGAGCGCTACGCACAGCTCTGGGGCTTCAACGTAGTTCGCTACCTGATCTTCTGGGACGCGATCGAACCTTCGCCCGGCGAATACGACCTGGAATACCTGAACAAGACCGAGGAGCGCCTCGACTGGTTCGCTGCCAACGACATCCACGTGATCCTCGACATGCACCAGGACGTGTATTCGCAGTATTTCTGCTGCGATGGCGCGCCAATGTGGGCGATCGAAGATGACGGCATCGAGTTCGAGCAGAACCCGGTCTGGGACCTGAACTACTTCCACCCCGCGGTGATGGCGGCGTTCGACAATTTCTTCGACTTCGCCGGCGAGCACAGCCGGCTGCAGACTCATTTCGCCGATTCCTGGGCGGTGGTTGCCGACCGCTTCAAGGACCACCCGTCGATCATCGGTTACGACATCTTGAACGAGCCATCGCCCGGTTCCTCGCTCGACGCCAGCGACTTCACGATGACGCCAGACGATGGTCCGGCCGCCGACTTCGATCGCACCTTGCTGACAGATTTCTATCAACGAGTGATCGACGCGATCCGAGAGGTCGACGAGGAAGCGTGGATTCTATACGAGCCCCGATACGCGGCGCCGGCGAACGGCCAGCCTTCGTTCATTCTGGAGCTCGAAGACCCTCGACAAGGCTCGCCGCGCATCGTCTACGGTCCGCACCTGTATTCGATCTCGATGGAGTTCAAGGGCGCGTACGAGCCGGCAACGGACGACACGCTCACCGACTGGGAAGCAAACCGAGCAACCGAGCTCGAGCTCCAGAAGGCACATCTGCTAATCGGCGAATGGGGCGTCGACCCCAACTGGGGCAACGCGGAGCGGTTCATGAACGAGCTGCTCGCCATGAGCGACCGAATGATGGGGAGCTGGACGTACTGGTCCTACGACCCGGGCGGCTGGGGCATTTGGACCCGCGGCTCCGAGGGCGAGTTCGTCGAACGTGAAAACGCCAACGTCGTCGTGCGGCCCTACCCTCGAAGCGTGGCGGGAATCCCGAGGTCGTTTTCCTATGACCCGGACACGCGGATTTTCGAGCTCGCCTTCGACCCCTCTCCCTCGGCGACTCTTCCATCGGAAATCTATATTCCGGAATCCCGGCATTACGCAGATGGCTGGTCCCTCACTGGATGCGAAGAACCGCAGGGTTGCAGCTGGACATGGGACGCGAACCTGGACATCCTCCGAGTTCTCACCCCCAACCAGACCGCCCGAGTCGAGCTGACGATCACTCCGGGCGGCTAGCCCGAGCGAGGTCGCAATGAGCAAGCTGAACGGTAGACGTGTACTGATCACGGGCGGTGCCCAGGGTATCGGCCTCGAGATGGCGATGAAGTTCGCTCGTCGCGGATCTGAGATCGTTCTCGCGGACCTCGACGAAGCCAAGCTCGAGGATGCCAAGGCAAAGATCTCAAAGCTGGGCGCTCCGGTTTGGGGCTTCCCTGTCGACGTGACCAACCCTGCGAGCATCGCCGCCCTCAAAGCTCGGGTGGACGCGGAAGCTGGCCCGATCGACATCCTGGTCAACAACGCCGGCGTCGTTTACGGCGGCCCGTTCACCAAGACGTCTCTCGACGATCACTTCAAGACCTACGAGGTCAACACCATGGGTGTGGTCGCCATGACGCACGCCTTTCTCGACGACCTGATCAGCCGGCCCGAAGCCCATCTCGTCACCATCGCCAGCGCATCCGGCTTCATCGGTCTTCCTTACGGGTCGAGCTATGCGTCCAGCAAGTGGGCGGCGATCGGTTTCTCCGAATCGATCCGCGCCGAGCTGAACTTGGAGGGGCACAAGCACGTGCACGTCACGATCGTCTGCCCGAGCTACATTGGCACGGGCATGTTCGAAGGCGCCGAAGCACCGAAGACCACCAACATTCTGGCGCCGGATTTCGTTGCCGAGAAAGTGGTCGAGGCGGTAGAGAACAACTCGATCTACGTGAAGGAGCCGTGGATCGTGAAGGTCACGCCCCTGCTACGGGACCTGTTGCCGACCGGTCTCTACGATCAGATCTCGCATCTCTTCGGCGCCGATACGTCGATGGCACACTGGACCGGGCGTCACGGCGGAGACAAAGCGGAGCCCGAAGAGCAGGCCAAGACAGACGATCAGGCCGAAGCGGAGCGGTAGCGCGCCAGGAACGTGGTGACGAGCTCGCGAGTCAAAAGCTCGCGGGTCTCGGGGTCCATCTGTCCCTTTAGAAGCTGGGGCCAGAACAAGACGCCGGCGGTCATCTCACCGAACATGTGTGCCGCGAGCTCGGGGTCGGGAACCGAGAGATGCCCTGCCCGGTCGGCTTCGCGGAGCCAGCCCACCAGGAAGCTCTCGTCCTCGGCCACCCGCGTGATGACCTCTTGCAAGAGCTCGGGTTGCCTGATGTAGACACCGAGCACCACTCGGGTCAGGCAGCGAGCCGACTTGTCTTCGGAGAGGAGCGTCTTGGCCCGTACGAAGTCGCCGAGTTGTTCCTCGAGGGAGCGGTTCGGATCCCAGGAGACGCGCTCGAGGGCTGTCGACTGCTCGAAAAGCCGCCCGACCACCGCTTGGAAGAGTGCCTCCTTGCTGCCGAAGTGGTTGTAGACGGTCCGCTTGGAGGCGCCGGCACGCTCGGCGATGCGATCCATGCTCGTGGATTCGTAGCCCTCGTCCCGAAAAGCAGCGGTAGCGGCCTCCAGAATGGCCTCACGTTTGGCGATGATGCGTGATTCTCTCTGTATTTCCATGACTTTATCTAAAAACTACACCGTGCAGTGCATTTTATCCTTGACCCCGCCCTTGGGGAAACTACACTGTGCAGTGTAATGAAATTGAGCAAACACGCAAGCCTTGATTGTTCGACCTCAGGAAGGCCAAGGAAACGTCCCATGCAGAATCGATCCAACCCCATCCGTCGCCCCCTCATCCATTCGGCTCTGGCCGGCGCCCTGATCTGGGCGTGGACCCTTGGGGCGGCGCCCAACCACGCAGCAGCCGTCGAGCCGCACGTGGAGAACGCCGGCATCTTCACCGCCCAGATCCCGGTGGACGGCTCGAACATTGCGTCGGGCCGGGCGGTCATCGTCGTCGACAAGCCTATCGACGAGGTCGTCCCAATCGTGCTGGACTACGCGAACTACGTGCAGTTCATGCCGAACTTCACCAAGTCGAAGGTGCTCGCTCAGCGGGGCAGCCGGGCGATGGTCTACATGGAGGTGAGCGTGGCCAAAGGGATGTACACGCTCTACGGTCAGCTCAACCTCGCGGAACGTCCCCAGGACGGTGATTCGCGACTGGTCGAAGGGCGCCTCATGGACGGCAACATCGACGCATTCAACGCCAGCTTTCTGCTCACACCAGTCGATGGAGGCGCTCGCACGGAGATCGACTTCAACATCTACGTCGACCCCGACCTCCCGCTCCCGTCGTCGGTCTTCAGCCGCGAGAACGAACGAGCAGCCGGTCGTGCCGTGCGCGCACTCCGCGCGCGGGTAACCGAAGCGCCCGGCGACGCAGCCTAGACCCGTAGTCAGTCAACCCGAGACAAGCAGGAACTAGCGATGAGCAGGCAGAACTGGACAGCAGAGCAACTCGGCGATCAGAGCGGGCGCGTGGCGATCGTGACCGGCTCCAACAGCGGCATTGGTTTCGAGGCCGCGCGGGTCCTGGCCGACAAGGGCGCGACGGTCATCATGGCCTGCCGGAACCTCGGCAAGGCGAACCCGAAGGCCGAGGAGATTCGCTCGAAGCATCCGGACGCGAGGGTCGAAGTCATGCAGCTCGACCTGTCCGATCTCGACTCGGTCCAGCGCTTCGCAGACGAGTTTCGCGCGAAATATCCGCGCCTCGATCTGCTGATCAACAACGCCGGGATCATGGTGCCCCCGTACGGCAAAACCGCACAGGGGTTCGAAACGCAGTTTGGCGTGAACCACCTCGGCCACTTTGCTCTCACCGGCGCATTGCTCGACCTCATCACGGACACACCCGGCTCGCGTATCGTCACAGTGAGCAGCGTGGCCCACCTGATGGGCAGGATCGATTTCTCCGACCTCAACTGGGAGAACGGGTACAAAGCGCAAGCCGCGTACGGTCAGAGCAAGCTCGCAAATCTCCTCTTCACCTACGAGTTGCAGCGTCGTTTGGCGGCAGCAGGCAAAGACACCCTCGCCGTCGCAGCGCACCCTGGGTGGACCGAGACCGGCCTCCAGGAACACGCCAAGGCAGTGAAGTTCTTGAATCGGTTTCTCGCGCAGCAGCCGGACATGGGCGCCCTACCCACGCTCTACGCCGCGACCGAACCGAGTGTGGAGGGCGGGCAGTACTTCGGTCCCAGCGGATTCATGGAGATGAACGGACCACCGAAGAGGGTGAAGTCCAACAAGCGCTCGCACGACAAGAACGTCGCCGAACGACTCTGGAATGTGTCCGAGGACCTCACCGGCGTCCACTTCCAGATCTAGGACGAGCGATTTCATGAAGGTCATCCTTTTTGGCGCTACGGGCATGGTCGGCCAAGGCGTTCTGCGAGAATGCTTGGAGGACGCCACGGTGGAGGAGCTCCTCGTGGTCGGCCGGAGCGCCTGCTCGGTAGACCATCCGAAGGTCAGACAAATCGTTCGCGAAGACCTCTTCGACTACGCCGACATCGAAGACGAGCTGAGCGGCTACGACGCGTGCTTCTTCTGCCTCGGGGTGTCGGCGGCTGGCATGGACGAGGCGCAGTACAGCCGAATCACGTACGACCTGACTCTCGCCGCAGCTCGCACGCTAGCGAGAGTCAGCCCGAAGACGACCTTCGTGTATGTGTCGGGGCATGGGACGGACAGTAGCGAGCAGGGCCGCGCGATGTGGGCGCGAGTGAAAGGCAAGACCGAGAACGAGCTCTTGAAGCTCCCGTTCGAATCGGCGTACATGTTTCGACCGGCGTTTATACAGCCGAAGCACGGGATTACGTCGAGGACCCGGCTCTATCGTGTGCTGTACTCCGTTTTCGGACCACTGTTTCCGATCCTCGACGCGCTCTTTCCCAAGTACATCACGACGACGGAGCAGGTTGGACGCGCGATGCTCGCGGTCGCCAAGGAGGGGCACTCTACCCCGATCGTCGACAACGAAGCTATCCGCGCTTTCGGATGAGCAAGGTCTGAACGCCGCGGCCGACGGGACCGCCCGAATCGTAGAGGCGTGCATCGGCAAGCCCCACTCCGCTCTCGTCGAACTCCGTGCGTGCGGCCAGGCCGATCCATTCGCCTCGAGGCCGGTGATGCAACGTCACCGTGAGGTCCGGATTGATGAATGTGTAGGCGAAAGGGTCGATTCGGACGCTCACGCCGTTCCCGCTGTCGGCCGCCACGAGCACGCGCTCGAGCCCTGACGGCGCGGCATCTT
>JBLYYU010000128.1:0-19447 GCA_048550275.1 Polyangiales bacterium | reverse complement strand
GCCCGCGAGCCGTTCGAGCTCGTGCCGAAGAAACTCCCGATCGGACATGCGTCTTCCTCGCGGAAGATAGAGTGTGAGCACACGCTGATCGGGACGCAGAAAATCGCCGAGCACTGAGCCCATTCCCTGAAGAGCGTCGCAGGAATGCGGCACGAGAATCGCCTTCGCCTCCCCGAGGCCTCCTGAGCGAATCAGTGACATGGCTTTCACGACGATGTCGCAGGTGTACGACTGGAAGTGCCGGCTCCCCTCGTGGAGCTCCACGTGCGGCGGCCCCCAGATCTCCATGGGGTGGAGCCGATGCGCTCGGAGCATGGCGCGGGGGTAGTGAATCGGCATGACCGCGACCAGCTCGCGGCCGAGAGAGCGGACATGCTCGGCGACCTCGAGTCGGGTCGGGAGAGAAACCGATGGACCGCCGAGCGCAGACACGGGGGGAAGTGTGCCCCAGGATCTCGCACCCCGTCGACCCAAAGCGCACCCGCGCTGCAGCGACCTCGGGTACCGTCGCGGACGCAGCCCCTCCTTGCCCTGGGCGCAAATCTTTCGCTTCCGGGGTCCTCGCCAAAGGGTGTACATTCGCCGCTCGGCGTCCCGCGCCACCGACCTCGGACGGCCACTCGGGCGCAGGAAGGAAAGCCATGACTCAGATGGTTGGAGGTGAGGCGCTCGCCCGCATGCTCGCGGCCGAGGGTGTCGACGTCGTCTTTGGCATCGTCGACGGGACGTACATGGGCTTCTTCGCGAGCTTCGAGAAGCATGGGATCCGGATGGTGTCTCCGCGTCACGAGACGAGCGCAGCCCACATGGCCGGCGCCTACGCGAGGCTCACGGGGAAGCTGGGCGTCTGTATGGCCTCCAACGGCCCCGGCGTCGCTAACATTCTTCCAGGCGTCGCAGTAGAGAACGGCGAAGGCAACCGCGTCCTGCTGATCACCTCGAGTCGACGCACCCCGATCAGCTACCCCGATCGCGGCGGCACGTATCAGTACTTCAATCAAACGGGCGTAACGCGCGCGATGACGAAGTGGAGCGGCGCGGTGCCCTCGTTCGATCGCTTGCCCGAGTTCTTCCGGCGTGCGGCGCGCATCAGCTGGACCGGGCGCCCAGGAGTCGTGCACCTCGACGTTCCGGAGACGGTCATGAACGGCGTGTTCGAGGCGGAGGGGGTCGACCTCCGTCCGCCTCAGTCGTACCGGCGCACCGAAGCGATCGAACCGTCTTCGAGCCAGGTCACTCGCGCCGCCGAGCTGCTCCGAAACGCGGAGCGCCCTCACATCCACGCGGGAAGCGGCGTTCTCCACGCGATGGCCTCAGACGCGCTCGAGCAGGTCGCCGAATCATTGGGCTGTCCGGTCACGACGAGCTGGGCCGGTCGAGGCGCCCTCCCCGACAACCACGAACAGCTACTTCCGATCTGGGCGATGGCGCCGATCAATCAATCTAGGAGCGAGGCCGACGTGGTCCTCGTGGTCGGCTCGAGGCTCGGCGAAACCGATTGGTGGGGCAAGCCTCCGTATTGGGGCAAGCCCGACGAGCAGAAGATGATTCAAGTCGACATCGACGAGGAGATTCTCGGGCTCAACAAGGCGACCGAGCTCGCCGTCGCCGCCGACGCGGGCACATTCCTCACCGCGCTCGCGGCGGAGCTGAAACGAGCCCCGCTCAGCGACGAGGGATCGCAGGCAAACCGCGCGCGCACGGCAGGCCTCGTCGAAGGCCAGGGCAAGGTTCGGGCCCAACTCGACGCGGTGCTTCAGAACACGGCGAGCCCAATGCACAGTGCTCAGGTGCCGGCAGCCTGTCAGCGCTTCTTTGGCGACGACACGGTGTACGTCTTCGACGGCGGCAACGCGACGGTCTGGGCGAGCTTCTTCTCCGACATCAACCGTCCCGACGCTCTTCTGTCGACGTTCAAGTTCGGCATGCTGGGCGCGGGCGTCTCGCAAGCGCTCGCAGGGCAAATCGCCAAGCCGGACTCCAAAGTGGTGTGCATCATCGGCGACGGCGCGATGGGTTTCCATGTTCAAGAGCTCGAGACCGCGCTCCGCAACGACCTCCCAGTCATCTACCTAGTCCTTTGCGACAAGCAGTGGGGCATGGTGAAGATCACGCAGACGATCGGGCTCCAGATGCTCCGGCCTGCGATCGGCACCGAGCAGCAGGGCACCATCAACGCCGACTTCGAAGAGATCGCGTTCGACAAGGTCGCCGAGGCAATGGGTTGCCATGGCGAGCGCGTCGCCGACCCTGCGGACCTCGAGGGAGCTCTGCAACGCTGCGTCGATTCCGGTAAGCCATCGGTGATCCACGTCGACGTCGATCCGAACATGCATTTGTTCGCGCCGGGGCTCCAAGAGTTCAAGGCGATGCACCAGGAGCCCGGCGCCTGATGGGCGCGGGCCCCGCGGTCTTGGTGACCGGGGCGGCAGGCTACGTCGGTCGCCTCTGCGTCGAAGCGCTGGCCAAGCGTCGAAACGAGCTTTCGGCGCTGGTCGCGCTCGACTGGACCGAAGTCGACCTCGCCGAACGGCTCAACGGGGTGTCGTACGAGCAGGGGGACATCTGCGACCCGGCGCTCCAAGAACTGTTCCGAACGCACGAAATCGATACGGTCGTGCACCTGGCCTCGATCGTGCGTGCCCCCAAGGGCGCACCGAAAGACTTGGCCTACCGAGTCGACGTTCTCGGAACGGAGAACATCCTCGAGGCCTGTGCAGCGGTCGATGCCAAGCGCCTCATCGTGACCTCGAGCGGCGCCGCCTACGGCTATCACGCCGACAACCCGGATTGGCTCGACGAAGACGATCCACTGCGGGGCAACGAGGAGTTCGAGTACTCGAAGAACAAACGCCTGGTCGAAAACATGCTGGCCCAATGGCGCGAGGATCGCCCAAGCTTGAGACAAGTCGTTTTTCGGCCCGGTACGATCGTCGGGCCCGACGTTCGCAGTCCGGTGACCGACCTCTTCGAGAAGCCCGTGGTGCTCGGCATCATCGGATCCGACTCGCCGTTCGTGTTCATCTGGGATCAGGACCTGGTCGCCTGCCTGGTCGACGCGGTCTTCTCGGACAAAGTCGGCATCTACAACCAGGCCGGCGACGGCGCGCTCACGCCCCGAGAGATCGCCAAGCTCATCGACAAACCCTACGTGCCACTGCCCGCAACCTTGGTGAAGGGGATTCTCTGGACGCTCAAGAGCCTGGGCCTGGGTGAAAACGGCCCCGAACGGGTGAAGTTCCTCCAATACCGTCCCGTGCTCTCGAATCGTCGCCTCAAGGAAGAGTACGGGTACGTCCCCGAGCTGAGCAGCCGCGAAGCGTTCGAGCTCTACGCGCGTGCACGAGGTCTCCTTGGCCCGGCGTGACTTTCGCGGGCGGACGGTCGTCATCACTGGCGGCGCGGGCGGCATCGGCCGCGCACTCGGGCGTGCCTTCGGAAGAGCCGGCGCAAAAATCGCCGTTGTGGATTTGCCGGCGAGCCCTCTCGATGACGCGCGGGCCGAGCTCGAAGCCGCCAAGATCGAAGCGCTCGCCCTCCCCTGCGACATCACCGACACCGATCAGGTGAACGAAACCATGGGCCGGGTACGCGCGGCGTTCGGCGGCATCGATGTTCTGATCAACAACGCGGGCATCGTGCACCGGAGCGCCTTTTCGGAGACCCAGGCTGATGTCTTCCGTCGCGTGATGGAGGTGAATCTCTTCGGCGCACTGCATTGCACTCAAGCCTGTCTGAGCGACCTCGTCGCCAGCAAGGGCTTGATCGTCGCGGTATCGAGCATTGCCGGCTTGGCGCCGCTCTACGGCCGCAGTGGGTACGCCGCTTCCAAGCACGCCATGCACGGGCTGTTCGAGAGCCTGGGCGCCGAGGTCGCGGATGAAGGCGTCGGGATGCTGATGGTCTGCCCGTCGTTCGTGGAGAGCGGGCTCGAGGCATCGACGCTCTCGGGAGATGGTTCACGAGTCAGGCGGCCTCGCTCCAAAGTTGGAAAGCTCGGGAACGCGGACGATGTGGCCGGGGCGGTCTTGAAAGCCGCCGAGGCCGGACGGCGGCGACTAGTGCTGACTCCGGTGGGGAAAACCAGCGCGCTCCTATCGCGGCTCGCGCCGGGCTTGTACGAGCGGCTGATGATCCGAAGCCTTCGCTCCGAGCTCGACGAAAGCTGAGCCCGGCGCTCAGCTCTTTGGGGCGGCCAGACCTTTGACCGGATGGGCGCGGTACGGCGCTTCGAGAATCCCGACCTCTTCGACGCTGAGCTCGATTTCGACGGCCGCGATGGCATCGTCGAGGTGCTTGAGCTTCGTGGCGCCGACGATCGGCGCGGTTACGGCCGGTTTGGAAAGCAGCCAGGCGAGGGCGATCCGGGCGGGCGGCTCGCCGCGCTCCGAGGCGACAATCTTGACGGCGTCGACGACCTCCCAGTCGGACGGTTGGTCGTAGAGGATCTGGTCGAGACCGTCGCTCGATGAGCGGCTCGTGGAGCTGTCGCCCAGTTTCGTCCGCGTCCCGGCGAGCATCCCACGAGCCAGAGGTGACCAGGGTGTCACGCCGATCCCTTCGTCTTCGCAGAGCGGCATCATCTCGCGCTCCTCCTCTCGGTACACGAGGTTGTAGTGGTTCTGCATCGTGACGAAGCGCGCCCAGCCGTTGCGCTCCGACAACGAGAGAAGACGCTGAAACTGCCAGGCGTACATCGAGCTCGCCCCGATGTAACGAACCTTGCCCTGTGTGACGAGCTGATCGAGAGCCGCCAGCATCTCTTCCATCGGAGTGTTCGGATCGAGTCGGTGGATTTGGTACAGGTCGATCGTGTCGACGCCGAGCCTCCGGAGGCTGTCCTCGCAGGCTTGCTGAATATGCTTGCGGGAGAGTCCGCCCATGTTCGGCCGCTCGTTCATCGGGAAGAAGACCTTCGTGCCAATGACGATCTCGTCCAGATTCCCATACTCGCGGAGCCACTTCCCCGTCACCTCTTCGCTCACACCGAGCGAATACATGTCGGCGGTGTCGAAGAAATTGATGCCCGATTCGATGGCGCGTCTGAAGAAAGGAGCGGACGCATCGCTGTCGTGAACCCACGGCCGCCAGTCTGGCGTCCCGTAGCTCATGCACCCGAGACAAAGCCTCGACACGGTGACTCCCGTTCGCCCGAGATGCGTGTACTTCATCGGGCCGATACTACACCATCTCCGAGAGCCGCAGCACTGTCTTCCGGTTGCGCAGCGTACTCGGGTCCCGAATGCGTCGCGCTCAGCTCTTACCGTAGACCGGAACGAGCGCGCCGCGTGTAACCGCGTTCTGAGGCGAGGAGAGGAACGCAATCGTCTCCGCGATCTCTTCGGGTTTCGGCCAGGCTTCGTGATCGGCATCCGGCATGGCGGAGCGATTCGCCCTCGTGTCGATGATGCTCGGAACGATCGCGTTGACCCAGATGCCGGATCCGGAAAGCTCTTCAGAGAGCGACAACGTCAGCGCAGCGACGGCAGCCTTGGACGCCGAATAGGCCGCCATCTGGCCTGTCGGCACGAGGACCGGTCGCGCCGCCACGTTGACGATCCGGCCCTCACGCTCTCCGATCGCCTTGACCGCCTCGCGGCAGCACAGAAAACAGGTCGTCGCGTTCATCCGCATGAGGTGTTCCCACTGGTCGAGCCCCGTCGACACGATCGGGCCCATGGCGAACCCACCGGCAATGTGAATGCTCGCGTAGAGATCCGACGTGGCGCCGTAGAGCCGCGCGACGTCGTCTTCCTTGGTCAGGTCGAGGTTCTCATGAAGCGCAACGGCTTCATGGTCCCGGTGGGTGAATCGCTCGAGCTCTTCTGCCGCGAAGACGGGAACGTGCACTTTCGCGCCGCAGGCGATCAGCCGCCCGACGACGGCGGCTCCGAGCGCACCCGTGCCACCTGTGACGACCGCTTCGCGGCCCATGAAATCCAGCATGGAGGGAGCATAGTCCAGGAAGCAGCGGACCTCACGCGTCCTACCGCGCGAGTTGCGCGGCCTTGCGGAGATCGTCGGGCGTGACGGCATCGTATCCGTCGAACTCGATCGGCTCGCGCTCGGCAATCTCAGGAGGAACGTCGCCGGAGAGCCGAGCCCAAGAGTTCTCGTCGAGCGAGTTGATCAGCGCCGCGAAACCCCTGGCAGTCTCGTTTGGCGGGAGATACTTCTCGGAGATCCGGACGAGGCTCTTCAGCATGGGCAGGTAGGGCTGAAGCTCCGTGGTGGTCGAAGCCGCCTCGCTGTCGATCCAGGCGATCGCGACGCGCTCGATCGAGTCGGGACGCTCGAGCACCGTTCGAAGAAGGAGCTCGATATCGAACGCAAAGCGCTTCTCGACCGTGTCTCGGACGATTCGGGAAGCGACGTCGGCTCGAAAGGCCTTGAAGCCACACTGCGTGTCGATGATGGGGCTGAGCTCCGGAATGAGTCGCTTCCAAAGGTAGATGAAGAGCTTGCCGCGGGCGTTTCGCGCGCCGGACTTGATCACGATCGACATGGGCTCGCGGCGAGAACCTATTGCAGCGTCGTAACCCCGTCCGAGAATCGGATCGATGAGTAGACCGAGCTGCCCGAGATGCGTCGACAGGTCCGCGTCCGTGAAGACGACGACATGGTTGGGCCGGTCGTCCTCCGCGGCCACCGACATGCCGTACTCGATGGAGCCGCCCTTCTGACTGTCCGCGGTCGAGGCGATCCCTTGGGCGGCAGGGTGACCCGCGTCGATGGCGTCTTGAAGGAACAACACTCGGACACGATCACCGAGGCCGCGCGCGTCGATGATCTCTTGAGCAATGGCGCCGCTCCGTTCTGGGCATCCGTCGTCGACGACGAGCATCTCCCAACTCGCGCCTGGCAGTGCATCGAACAGCCAAGCGATCTGTTCTGCCTTTCTGACCAAGAAGTCCTCGCCGTGCGGGTGCTCGTCCTTTGTTCGGAGACGGTTGTGCTCCTTGTAGACCGCGAACACGACGGAGATGTGGAAATCGCCGGAAAGCCCAAGGACTCGCTGGCGCGACTGCGCAAGCTTCATCGCCAGGCGGAGCAGCACGGGTGCTTCGGGATCGCTGCGCTCCAAACGCTCCAATTCCCCGGGTTGGGGGAAGCGCTCGAGCAGCTCGGCTGCCACGGTCCTCGCCCATCGATCCTGCTCGGCCAAAGTCAGGTCGACCGAAGCTGGCGCCTCTCCGCGCCAGCGCTCCACCACGCCATCGTTGTCCATAGACAGGCGCCCATAGCATTTTCGGGCCCAGGAGGGTTGCTGCAACTGCGAATGACCGCCCTAGTCTGATTGGGCCACACAGGCTCGGCGGGACGGTGTATCCTGCCAGCCCGCCAAAAAACGAGGAGTGAGCATGGCCGACCGCGACATCGCACTAGACGACGTGTACCGCTGGGAAAAGGAATCCCCCGACCAGATCTGGATGACCCAACCGACCGGCAACGGCCAGGTCGAAACCTACACCTGGGCCCAGGGAATGGATCAGGTCAGGCGCATGGCGGCGCACCTGCAGTCGCTAGGCCTCGAGCCCGGCAGCCACATCGGGCTGATCTCGAAGAACTGCGCGCATTTCGTACTCGCCGACTTGGCCATTTGGATGGCCGGTCACGTAAGCGTAGCGCTCTATCCGACGCTGAATGCAGAGACGATCAGCTACATCCTCGAGCACAGTGAATCGCAACTCCTCTTCGTCGGCAAGCTCGACGGCTGGGACGAAATCAAGAAGGGGATCCCAGACGACATGCCGTGCATTTCGTTCCCGTTGTCCCCACCCAATGATTACGAGTCCTGGGACACGATCACGGCACGGACCGAGCCTGTACAAGGGACGCCGTCACGCGGCGCCGACGAGCCGGCGATCATCGTTTACACATCGGGAAGCACCGGTCGGCCTAAGGGCGTGATGCACAGCTTCGGCGCGTTAGCCGCCGCAATCGATGGCGCCGAGCAGATCTTCGAAGCCGGCCCGACGGATCGGATGCTTTCGTATCTACCGCTCGCGCACGTGTTCGAGCGCTTCTGTGTCGAGGCGCAGGCATTCCGGACGGGCATGCAGCTCTTCTTCGCGGAGTCGCTCGAAACCTTCGTGGCCGATCTGAACCGGGCGCAGCCGACGATTTTCGTGTCCGTGCCGCGCCTCTGGCTCAAGTTCCAGCTTGGCGTCTTCCAGAAGCTTCCCCCCGAGAAGCTCGCACGGCTGCTCCGCATTCCGCTTCTGAATCGGGTCATCAAGAAGAAGGTGCTCACCGGACTGGGGCTTCAGCACGTTCGCATCGCAGTCAGTGGCTCCGCACCGATTCCACCGGACCTGATCAGCTGGTACCGTTCGCTCGGTCTCGAATTGCTCGAGGGGTACGGCATGAGCGAGGACTTCGCGTACTCGCATGCCTCGTACCCGGGCAAGACCCGCGTCGGCTACGTCGGCAACCCCATGCCCGGAGTGGACGTCAAAATCAGCGAGGAAGGCGAGGTCCTTATCAAGTCTCCGGCCAACATGATGTGCTACTACAAGGAGCCCGAGATGACGGCCGAGTGCTACACCGCGGACGGCTTCTTCCGAACCGGTGACCGAGGTGAGCGCGACGAGGACGGCCGGCTCCGAATCACCGGCCGCGTGAAAGAGCTCTTCAAGACCAGCAAGGGCAAGTACGTCGCGCCGGCGCCGATCGAGAACCTGCTCAACAACCACTCGAAGGTGGAGCTCTGCTGCGTGACCGGCTCAGGTCGGCCTCAGGCGTTCGCTTTGATCCTTCCGGCCGAGGAGCTGCGCCCCAAGCTAGCGGACCCAGTGACACGCGAGCAGTTCGAAGGCGAGCTGACCACCCTCCTCGGCGAGGTCAACAAGGCGGTCGAGGCGTTCGAACGCTTGCAGTTCTTGGTCGTCGTCAAGGAGCCCTGGCAAATCGAGAATGGCTTCCTAACGCCGACGATGAAGATCAAGCGCAGCAAGCTGGAAGACACATACGGCCCGCAAATGGACGCCTGGTACGAAGCCGGCGGAAAAGTCGTCTGGGAAGCGTAAACAGGAGGCGTGATCTTCTGAAGCCATGCGCTAAGAAGGTCCGCCATGGGCCCGCGACACGAATACGACGTCATCATTGCGGGAGCCGGACCGGCCGGTGCGACCGCAGCGTATTACCTCGCCGAGGATGGGAAACGGGTTGCGCTCCTCGAGAAGGCGACCTTTCCCCGAGACAAGCGCTGCGGCGATGCCTGGTGCGAGCCAGCGATCGATATTCTCGAGGAAATGGGGGTCATCCAGGAGCTCGAAGCGGAAGGGGCGGTTCAGTGGGTCCGGGCCGGCGGCCTTGTCTCCCCCTCCGGATTGAGCTTCACCAGCTCCAACGAAGGCGTGCGGGAGACCGCTCCTCGTGTCGCGGCCATTCGGCGAATGATTTGCGACGAGCGGATCGCTCGGTCGGCTGAACGCGCCGGGGCTGAGCTCATCGAACAAGCCGCCGTCAGCGAGGTCTCGCTCGAAGGCTCGCTCTGGGACGTTCGCTGCAAGGACGGCCGCCGCTTTTCGGGCCGCTGCCTGATCGCCGCCGATGGTGCCAAGAGCAAGATCGCTCGCTCGCTCGGGCTCGTGAACACAGGCGCGAACAGCGTGGCCAGCCGCCAGTACATCAAAGGCGGAACCCACAACTTCACGAGCGACGGTGTTCTCCTGTACCCGCCGTACGTGCTGCCCGGATACGTCGCGTTCTTTCGCCACTCGAATGGAGACATCGACCTCGGCTGCTACGTCCTACCGGGAGGTCGGGTCCCGCCGACGCAGCTCAAGTCGCTCCTTCAGACCGACGTCGCCATGGACCCCTACGTACGCGCGGTGCTCGGTGACCAGGCAGAACCGCTCGAGCGAGCAGGTCTTTCGCCGCTGCGCATGGGCGGCGAGCCGAGGACGCACGGTGAGCGTCTCCTCGTTTTGGGGGACGCCGCCGGGCAGACCGATCCGCTCACGGGAGAAGGTATCCACACCGCGATGATCGCGGCAAAGATCGCCGCCCGGGTGCTTCACGAAGCGTTTGACGAGGGCGATTTCAGCGAAGATCGGCTCTCCGCCTACCATCGAGCCTGGATGAAGGACTTCGGTCGCGACTTCGCGATCTCCGCTGCGGCCGGACGCATGATCAACCGCTTCCCGGTCCTTCTCGACACTGCCGCGCTCGCCGCCCAGCGCCGCGGCGCTGGCTTCATGGATCACTTCGGCGCGGCAATGACGGGCGTGAAACCCAAGTCACTGTTCCTCTCGCCACGCATGTCCATTCCGCTCGGCGCCGCGCTCCTCGGGCTCGTTAGTAGGCGGTCCGCGACGAGCTACGAATCCGGTCCGCGCGGCGAACGCCAACATCCGTACAGCTTTGCGAACAACGCGCTCCGATCGGGCGACCGCTCGTGATGCCGCGTCCTGCGGGCGAACGCCTCCCGATACGGTTACGCCGACTTCTGCTGCCACCAGCGGCGTGCTAGCGTCGCTCCGCGATGAAGCTCCTGTTGCTCCGCCTCCTGGTCTGGCTGCTGATCCTGCTCGCGCTCGTGGCCATCGTGCTCAACGTGCGCCACGGAGGAGGCGAACCCTACCCTGACCTCAGCGCCGCGCCGCTCTTCGACGAGGACGCGCTCGAAGTCGTGGTGACGAGTCCGGAACCGATCGGCAATGTCGCGGTCTCCGCAGAGGGGCGAGTGTTCTACACGATTCACCCGGAGAGCCGGCCGAGCGGAGCCAAGCTCATCGAGTGGGTCAATGGGGAGCCCCGTCCTTACCCAAGCGAGGAAGCACAGACGCTCTTCGAAACTCCGCTCGGAGTCGTGGTCGATCGGCAGAACCGCCTATGGACGGTCGACCATGGCAACCATGGGACGGGGGAAGCGAAGCTCCTCGCGTTCGATCTGGGAACGGGCGGTGTTGTGCACGAGCACGTCTTCGACTCTACGATCGCGCAACTCGGCTCGTTTCTACAGGATCTCCAGGTCGATTCGACGGGCCGATACGTTTTCATCGCCGACGTGAGCTTCTGGCGAAAGAACGCCGGGCTGGTCGTTTACGACGTCGAAGAGGGCACGGCGCGCAGGGTGTTGAACAGCGATCCATCGGTGTCGGCGCAGAGCTGGCTAATTCGCAATCCGACCAAGGACATGGCCTTCTTCGGGGGGCTCGTAGTGCTAAAACCCGGGGTCGACGGGATCGCGATCAGCCGCGATGACGCCTGGGTCTACTACGGCGCGATGGCGCACGACACGATGTACCGGGTCGAGGTCGCCGATTTGCTCGACGATACGCTCAGCGAAGGCGCGCTCGCCGCGCGAGTCGAAGCGCTCGGCAAGAAGCCGCTGAACGACGGACTGAGCACGGATCGCGCGGACAACCTCTTGATCACGGATGTCGAGCATGGCGCTGTGATGCGGATGAACACCAAAGGGGAGCTGAGCACCCTCATTCGGAGCGACCGGATTCGCTGGGCCGACGCGCTGAGTTTCGGGCCCGAGGGTTGGCTATACGTCGCCGACAGTGCAATCCCCACGCAAATGCTGCAATCGAAAGCCCACATGAAGGAGAACGCGCCCTACTTCATCTTTCGGTTCAAACCGGGCATCCCCGGAGCGCCGGGCCAGTAGCGGCTCGACCGTCGGCGAGTAGACTTCCGCGGAACACCATGACGCGACGCCGAACGAGGCCGGACACATCGGGCAAACCCGGCTACATCACGCCCGACGGGTACCGGCGCTTCGAAGAGGAGGCCGATCGACTCTGGAACGTCGACCGCCCCAAGATGGCGAAGGCCGTCCAGGTCGCCGCCGCCGAGGGCGATCGATCGGAGAACGCCGAGTATCAGTACAGCAAGCAACGGCTCGCAGCGATCGACCGGCGACTCAGATTCCTCGGCCGGCGACTCAAAGTGCTGACCATCGTCGATGAGACACCTCCAGACGACGGGCGCGTCTATTTTGGGAGTTGGGTCACCATCGAAGACGAAGACGGCAACGGGCAAACCTATCGAATCGTAGGGCCCGACGAGATCGACGCGGAAAGGAAATGGATCAGTATGGACTCGCCCGTCGGTCGCTCGCTTCTTTCGAGGGAGGTTGGCGATGAGATCACCGTGCGGCGTCCCAAGGGTGAGGTGACCTGCGAGATCATCGTCGTGCGCAACACGCCCCCAGATTGAGAGCCGAATGCTCGGCAGTCAGTTCTCCTGGATTGTCGACCTTTTCGGCGCTCTTGACGATGATCGCCGCGGCACGCCGGCCATGACGCAGCGCGCAAAATGTGCACTTCTTTCGCAGGGGTAATTCAATACGCACGATTTGCGCTCTTCGCGGCGGGAGCGGGCCTGCCTTGCGGCTCGGCTGTTTGCGAAAAAGGGGTTTCCGGAGCGCTCGCAGACGCGCCGCGCGCTGGCATAGAAGCTGCTTCTCCGCAGTCTGCCCCTGCGCAACTGCAACAGACGACGCAAAATCTGCGACGGAGAAAACGGGAGACCTCTCCATGGCACACGGTAGCAGCCTCGACGCGGAGTCCCTCCGCCTCGTACTCGATTCACTGGACGACTTCGCCAAGGCCAACCTGACCGACGAGAAGCTTCTCGAGCTGGACGAAAAGGACGTTTTTCCCGAGGACTTGGTTCGCGCGATCGGAAGCGAGGAGCTCGGAGTTCAGCTCGTGTTCATCCCCGAGGAGCACGGCGGCATGGGCGGGGGAGCGTTCGATGTCTACCGGGTCTGCGAGGCGATGGCTCGAATTGACGTCGGGCTGGCAACCGGCGTCCTGGCGACCTTCCTCGGTAGCGATCCGATCGTCTTCGGAGGGACGGCGGAGCAGAAGGAGTACTGGTTGAGCCGGATTGCAGAAGAAGGTCTGTTGATGGCGTACGGGGCGACGGAACCCGCCGCGGGAAGCGACCTTGCAGCGCTCAAGACCATCGCAACGCCCGTAGAAAAGGACGGAGCTCTCGTCGGCTACGAAATCACGGGCAACAAGCAATGGATCTCCAACGGCGGGCGCGCCGACGTGTACACGGTGCTCGCGAAGGCGCCGGGCGGTCCAACATGGTTCGTCGTCGAGCGCGGCGCCGAGGGCTTCTCGTCCGGCAAACCGGAAGACAAGCACGGCATTCGACTGAGCAACACCACGGCCCTCACCCTCGAAAACGTCTACGTGGACGCCGACCGACTCGTTGGGCTCGAAGAAGGCCAGGGGCTTCGGCAGGCGCAGCTCGTCTTTGGCTTCACTCGATTGATGGTGGCCGCATTTGGGCTCGGAGCGGGCTGGGCCGCACTCGACCGGACCATCGTCTACTCCACCGAACGCATTCAGGCCGGCGCGCCCCTCTCGGAGAAACAGGGCTACACGCACAAGCTGATCGTGCCCCATGCGGTGCGGCTAGAAGCCGCTCGCGCCTACATCGAGCAGACGGCCGAGGCGATCGACGCGGGCGGGGACAAGCTCTTGAACACCGAAGGTGCGATCGCGAAGTTTCTGGCGACGGAAGCTGGAAACGCGGCGGCCGATGCCGCTATTCAAGGTCACGGCGGGTACGGGTACACCAAGGAATACATGGTCGAGAAGATCCGGCGCGATGTTCGGATCACGACGATCTACGAGGGCACCTCGGAAATCATGGAGATGACGATCGGCCGGGATCGCTGGCAGCAACATCTCAAAACGCGAGGGCAGCACTATCACGACGTCGGGCGCGAGCTGGAAGGGGTGCACGGTGAACACCCCAAAGTCGGCGCAGACATCGCGGCGCTCGCGGCGCACGCGCTCGCCGAAGTCATGGAGCGCGCTCGCGCGAAGCGACTCACCCGCAACCAGCACATTCTGTTTCGCATCGGCGAGCTGGCTTCGTTCGTCGAGGGCGCGGTCGCGTTCGCTCGGCACGCGGTTCGCGCCGAGCTAGGCGACCTGAACCCAAAGGCGCCGACGCGATTTGCACCTCCCGCGGTGGCCGCAATGTCCCGGGTGTTCGCCAGAGAAGCGGCTCAGCGCGTCGCCATCGACGGCATGCGCTGGATCGTGGGCGCCGAGAGTGCAGGCGAGTCCGACGTCGGATCGCTCGAAGCGAGCGCGCAGTTGTCGAAAGTATACGCAGCCCAAGCGGGTTTGATCGAAGACATGAACGAAGTGGGGGACGCGCTCTACGAGCGCTCCTGAGGAACGAGGGATTCCGCAGATGCAAGACCAGGTACACCGCGCAATAGCCATCGTCGGCGTCGGAGCCGTGCTCCCCGACGCGCCCGGAGCCAAAGCGTTCTGGGAAAACATCTCGACTGGACGCTACAGCATCAGCGAGACGCCAGTCGACCGATGGGATCCGGCTCTCTACTATGATCCGGACCCCAAGGCGCCGGATAAGACCTACTCGAAGATCGGGGGCTGGGTTCGCGACTTCAACTGGGAGCCACTCAAATGGAAGCTTCCGATTCCACCGAAAGTAGCGGAGTCGATGGACCGCACGCAGAAGTGGTCGATCATGTCGGCCCGCGAAGCGCTCATGGATTACGGCTACCCGGAGCGCCCTCTCGACGGCGACCGCACCGCCGTGATCCTCGGCAACGCGATGGCTGGGGACCAGCACTACAAGACGGCACTCCGGATTTTCTTCCCGGAGTTCACCCGTGAGCTGGATGGCGCACCGAGCTTTCAGGCGCTCCCGCCGGACGTGAAAGCGGCCATCGTCGAAGAGACGATGGGTCGCGTACGCGAGCATTTTCCGGTGATCACCGAGGACACCATGCCCGGCGAGCTTGCGAACATCATCGCCGGTCGTGTCGCCGCGGTGTTCAATTTCCACGGGCCCAACTTCACGGCTGACGCGGCCTGCGCGTCGGCTATGGCGGCGTTCAGCGCAGCAATATCGGGGCTCGAAGAGGGTGACTACGATGCCGTGCTCACCGGGGGCATCGACTCGAACATGAGCGCGCCGAGCTACACCAAGTTCTGCAAGATCGGCGCTCTCTCGGCGACGGGAACCCGACCGTACGACGAGGGCGCGGACGGCTTCGTCATGGGCGAAGGCGCCGCGGTGTTCCTGCTCAAGCGCCTCGAAGACGCCGAAGACGCCGGCGACAAGATCTACGCGGTGGTGCGCGGCGTCGGTGGCTCGAGCGACGGGAAAGGCAAAGGGATCACCGCGCCCAATCCCATCGGGCAGAAGCTCGCGATCGAGCGTGCCTGGGCACACGCCGGGGAAGACCTCGCAACGGTGAGCCTCATCGAGGGGCATGGGACCTCGACACGTGTCGGCGACGTCGTCGAAGTGCAGAGCATGGTGGACGCGTTCGCTGGCGCCGGCCTTCCCGACTCGAGCATTCCCATCGGCTCTGTGAAGTCGAACATCGGTCACCTCAAGGGCGCCGCGGGTGCTGCTGGCCTGCTCAAGGTAACGCTGGCCCTGCACCACAAGCAGTTGCCCCCGAGCATCGGACTCAAGACGCCAAACCCAAAGATCGGCTTCGGCAAAATCCCGTTCTATGTGAACACGGAGCTCAAGCCCTGGGACGATTACAAAGAGGTCCGGCGCGCGGGCGTCAGCGCCTTTGGGTTCGGTGGCACGAATTTCCACGCAGTGCTGGAAGAGCACGTGCCTGGAAGAATTCAGCGCAAGGGGCGCGGATCACGGGTCGCATCGAGCGCGCAGTCCGGCTTGGGAAGCGTGGCCATGGCCGACAAAGCTCCCTTGCGAGGCTCGCTGGTCCTCGGTGCCGGGTCGGCGGCCGAGCTAGCGATCAAGCTCGACGCGGTGCTCGAAGACGCGAAAGCGGGCCGAGCTCCCGATCGCCAGCCTCCGGCGGCTTCCGATCTGAGCGCGGCCGAGCGCGTCGCCATCGACTTCGGCGACGCCGCCGAGCTCGCAAAGAAGGCCGGTAGCGCCGCTAAGGGGCTTCGCGCCAACAACGCGGCGATCTGGAAGGCGCTCCGAGCGCAGGGCATCTTCCATCAAGTCGGACCCGCTCCCAAGACGGCATTCCTCTACACGGGCCAAGGCTCGCAGTACGTGAACATGCTGCGCGAGCTCCGCGAGGTCGAACCGATCGTCGCGGATACGTTTCGGGAGGCTGACGATGTGATGAAACCGCTCCTCGGCAAGCCGTTGAGCGAGATCATCTTCGTCGACCCGAATGACCCGGACGCCATGGCTGAGGCCGACGACGCGCTCCGACAGACGGCGATCACCCAGCCGGCCGTGCTCGCGACCGATTTGGCGCTGACCCGGTTGCTTGCGGCGTACGGGGTCACTCCAGATATGGTGATGGGGCACAGCCTAGGCGAGTACGGTGCGCTGGTTGCCAGTGGCGCACTCGGCTTTCGCGAGGCGCTCGAGGCGGTCAGTGCGCGCGGCCGCGAGATGACCAAGGTCTCGGTCGACGACAACGGGCTCATGGCCGCGGTGCTAGCTCCGATCGAAGAGGTCGAAAAGATCGTGAGCACGGTCGACGGCTACGCCGTCATCGCTAACATCAACAGCTCGGGCCAATCGGTGGTCGGTGGCTCGACCCCCGGCGTAACCGCTGCCGTGGAGGCTATCACCAAGGCCGGCTATCAGGCGATTCCGCTTCCAGTCAGCCACGCATTCCACACCACAATCGTGGCACCGGCGAGCGAGCCGCTCAAGAAGGAGCTCGCCCGCCTAGGCGTGGAGTCGCCAAAGATCCCGATCGTTGCGAACGTCAGCGGTGATTTCTATCCGATGGGCCCGAACGTCGCCGAGGAGATGATCGAAATCCTCGGCCGTCAGATCGCGTCACCGGTGCAATTCGTAAAGGGACTCGAAACTCTGTACCAGGCCGAGGCGCGGATCTTCGTCGAAGTAGGGCCGAAATCGGCACTCGCACGCTTCGCCGACGATGTTCTCGGGGGCAAAGCCGACACCCTCTCCCTCTTCACCAACCACCCGAAGATCGGCGACGTGCCGGCGTTCAACGCTGCGCTAACCGGACTGTACGCGAGCGGCCATGGCGCGCCAAAGAGCGAGCGAAGGTTGCCCGAAGTTGGCAGCACGAGGGACTCCGTGCGCGCGACGGCTCCCGCGTCTCCCGCGCCCCGCGCGACCACGCCACTAAAGTCGCCCCCCAGCGCTTCGGTGCCCGCCAGGGGCGACCGGTACACCGAGCTGGGACATCTGTTTGCCGATTTTCTCGACCGCGGGATGGAGATCTATCGAGGCGGCCAAGCGAACGGAAACCGGGAGCCGATCGTGGTCTCCGGCGCGACGATCGGGCTTCCCGGAGGAGAGAAGGTCTTCTCGGACGACAACGTCGACCGGATGCTCCACGGCCATTCATTCATCGACGCGATCCCCGTCGGACTTCGCCGCGCGATCGCCGACAAGAAGATCACTCGCTTGGTCAAGTCCGAGAAGGGCGGGCCGCGCTTCGAAACGATCGACTCGCCGGCAGACGTGATCAAACTCGCCGGACGCGGTGGAGAGATCGCGCTCAGCAGCGACTTCGGCATTCCGGAAGAACGCGCCGCGTCGATGGATTCCACCACGCGCATGGCGATCGCGGCGGGCGTCGAGGCACTGCGTGACGCGGGGATCCCGCTCGTGATGCACTACAAGACCACGACGAAGGGGACCCTTCTTCCCGACCGATGGGCGTTGCCCGAAGAGATGCAAGATGAGACCGGGGTGGTCTTCGGTTCGGCGTTTCCGGGCTCCGACATGTTCATCGAAGAGGTTCGACGGTTCTGCGCGAGCGACGCCCAAGAAGAATTGCTCGGAGAGCTGCAGAACCTGAGAGCACGGATTCCAGGGAACGAAAGCACCGGCCCCGTTGCAGCGGAGCTCGACCGACGGATCCATGAAATCGAGATCGAACGCGAACGACACCCCTACCGCTTCGACAGGCGCTTCCTCTTCAAGGCGCTTTCGATGGGGCACTCCCAGCTCGCCGAGTACATCGGGGCGCGCGGGCCGAACACGCAGATCAACTCCGCCTGCGCGAGTGGCACGCAGGCTGTCTCTCTAGCGGAGGACTGGATCACGCGGGGTCGGTGTCGGCGCGTGATCGTCTTAACAGCCGACAACGTCACTAGCGACAACATGATGGAATGGGTGGGCGCTGGTTTCCTCGCGAGCGGTGCCGCCGCCACGGACGAGCTTCTCGAAGATGCCGCCCTTCCCTTCGACCGCCGGCGCCATGGCCTGATCTTGGGTATGGGCGCCTCGGGAATGGTCATCGAGGCGGCCGATGCCGCTCGAGACCGAGGTCTTCGACCGATCGCCGAGGTCCTAGGGACGGTGACAGCCAATAGCGCCTACCACGGCAGCCGTTTGAACATCGATCACATTCAGGGTCTGATGGAGAAGCTCATCGCGGACTGCGAAGCGCAGCACGGCATCGACCGAGCGGAAATCGCCTCACAAACCGTGTTCGTTTCCCATGAAACGTACACGCCCGCGCGCGGCGGGAGCGCTCAAGCCGAGATCAGCGCGCTTCGGAGCGTCTTCGGGGCGAGCGCCGACAAGATCGTCATTGCCAACACCAAGGGCATGACCGGGCACGCGATGGGTGCGGGCGTGGAAGACGCCACTGCCGTCAAGATCCTCGAGACCGGCGTGGTTCCTCCGGTCGCGAACTTCAAGGAAATCGATCCGGAGCTCGGCCCGTTAAACCTTTCGAAAGGCGGCAGCTACCCGGTTCAGTATTCTCTTCGGCTCGGCGCAGGCTTCGGTTCTCAGATCAGCCTGTCGCTGACGCGCTGGGTGCCGAGCCCGGACGGGCGCCGTCCAGCACCGCAGGAGCTGGGCTACGAAACGCGAATCGAGGACCCGGCGAAGTTCGAGCGTTGGGTGGCCGCGGCGACCGGGTACGCATCACCGGAGCTCGAAGTCGTCGACCGAACGCTCAGGGTCAGAGACCAGGGGCCGGCGAGCTCGGCGTCTGCGACGGCGCCGGTTGCGACCGCGCCGCTTGCGGCAGCAGTGCGACCGCCAGTGGAAGCAGCGGTTCCGGCTCAGCCGCCCGCAACCGATCCCGTGACGGACAAGGTCCTTGCCATCGTGTCCGAGCAAACGGGGTATCCGTCCGACATGCTCGACCTCGAGCTCGACCTCGAAGCCGATCTCGGAATCGACACCGTCAAGCAGGCCGAGACCTTTGCCGCGGTCCGGGAAGCGTACGACATCGAACGCGAGGAGAATCTGGAGCTTCGGGCGTTTCCGACATTGGCGCATGTGGTTCAATTCGTGCGCGACCGTCGCCCGGATTTGGCAGTCGCGGCACCAGTGGCCAAGGCAATAGCTGAGGCGGAGCCGGCAGTGGCGGTCTCGGCGACCGACCCGGTCGTCGAGAGGGTGTTGGCGATCGTTTCGGAGCAAACCGGATATCCGTCCGATATGCTCGACCTCGAGCTCGACCTCGAAGCCGACCTCGGAATCGACACGGTTAAACAGGCCGAGACCTTTGCCGCCGTGCGGGATGCGTACGACATTC
>JBLYYU010000127.1:0-3107 GCA_048550275.1 Polyangiales bacterium | reverse complement strand
TGGCGCCGGATCTCCTCGTCCGTCGCACGCTGTTCTTCGGCTTTGCGGGCCTCCTCCGCGCGACGCTCTTCTTCCTCGCGCTCGAGGCGGGCTTTCTCTTCTTCCTCGCGGCGCGCCTCCTGGGCCTTGGCCTCGCGCGCCTCTTCTGCCTGACGTTGTGCGGCTAGACGCTCTTCTTCCTCGGCAACTCGCTTGGCTTCAATCGCCTCCTGCTCCTGGCGCGCGGCATTCTCGAGCACGTCACGCTTCACGTAGGTCCGCTTCTTGCGAACTTCCACGTTGACCGTGCGCGAGCGGCCCTGACTGCCCGCCAGGCGCAGTTCGCTCTGCGAGCGACGCTTCAGCGTGATCTTCTTTGGTGACGCCTTGACGTCTTCGCCCTTGCGCCCATGAGCCTTCCGCAGGTGGGTCAGCAACTCCATCTTTGCATCGTCAGTGATGAGCGAGTCGGGCCCGCCATTTTCGATACCTGCTTCCTCGAGCTGCGCGAGCAAACGCTCGACCGGCACCTTCAGGACTTCGGCAAATTGGGTGATTGTGACCTCGGACATATACCTTGCTCCGCGACCCGGCGCCTACTCGGCCTGGGCCTCTTCTTCCTCGAACCAGATTTCACGCGCCTTCATGATCAGCGCACCGGCGCGCTCGGGATCGAGCTCCTCGATTTCCTCGAGATCGTCGATTGCCTGTTCGGCCAGATCCTCCCGCGTCACGATGCCCTTGCTGGCCAGCACGAATGCGAGGGCGCGATCCATGCCCTCCAGTTCGAGCAGGTCTTCAGCGGGTTCTGCGTCGTCGATAACCTCTTCGCTCGCGATCGCCTGCGTGAGCAACACATCACGCGCTCGATTCCGCAGCTCGTCGACGATGCCATCGTCGAACTCCTCTACAGCGAGCAACTCGGAGGCCGGCACATAGGCAATCTCCTCGATCGTCGAGAACCCTTCCTGCACGAGAATCAGCGCGACGTCCTCGTCGACATCGAGCTGCTTCATGAAGCTCTCGAGAATCTTGCGAGCTTCTTCCTCGCTCTTCTCGTCGGCATCCGCCTCGGTCATGACGTTGAGTTCCCACCCGGTCAGCTCACTGGCAAGTCGAATGTTCTGACCACCGCGGCCGATCGCCTGGGACAGCTTGTCCTCTTCGACCGCGATATCCATGCTGTGCTTTTCCTCATCGACGACGATCGACGTCACTTCGGCTGGCGACATAGCGTTGATCACGAACTGCGCCGGATTTTCGTCCCACAGGATGATGTCGACGCGTTCGCCGGCGAGCTCGTTCGACACAGCCTGCACGCGTGAGCCGCGCATACCGACGCAAGCGCCGACCGGGTCGATGCGCGCATCGTTACTCTTAACCGCGATCTTGGCGCGCAGGCCCGGGTCGCGGGCCGCGCCGAGAATATCGATGAGGCCCTGGCCAACTTCCGGCACCTCGATCTTGAACAACTCGAGCAGGAACTGCGGGGACGACCGGGTCATGAACAGCTGCGGCCCGCGTTGCTCGGACTTTACCTCGTAGAGCAATGCCTTCAGACGGTCCTGCGGCCGCACCGGCTCACGCGGAATCATCTGTTCGCGCGGCACAAATCCTTCGGCGTTGCCGCCGAGATCGATGTACACGCCATTGCGATCGACGCGCTTGACGATGCCACTCAGCAATTCGCCCTCGCGATCCTGGTACTCCTCGACGATCTTCTCGCGTTCCGCCTCGCGCACTTTCTGCACGATGACCTGCTTCGCGGTCTGCGCGGCAATACGGCCGAATTCCACCGAGTCGATCGGCTCTTCGACATAGCCGCCCGGCTCCGCGTCCGGATTGATATCGACGGCATCGATCATCCGCAGCTCGCGGTCCGGGAACTCGAGCTCGGTGGACTCGTCCTCGAACACCAGCCACTGACGAAACGTGTCGTACTCGCCCGTGTCACGGTCGATCGCCACGCGCACGTCGATCTCTTCGCCGTAACGCTTGCGCGTCGCCGACGCCAACGCGGCTTCGATCGCTTCGAAGATGATCTGTTCCTCGACGCCCTTCTCGTTAGAGACGGCCTCGACCACCATCAGAATTTCCTTGCTGTTCATCTCTTTCGTCTAAACTCCGGCCTGCTGTCAGGCCAATTCCGGATTCGTTTTCTATGCCCTGCCGGCTCGAACGAACTCGTTCCAGTCCGGTACCAAGCGGGCCACTTCAATTTCCTCGATCGCAATCGACAGATCTTTCTCGTTCAATCGCACCTGTATCTCGTTGTCTTCGCGCCCGAGCAGTTGCCCCGTGATGCGCTTGCGCCCGTCAACCATCCGTCGCAGGCGCACCTTGATGACGTTGCCGGCGAACCGGTCGAAATGCTCCGGTTTTACGAGCTTTCGATCCGCACCCGGCGACGACACCTCGAGGTTGTAGTCGCTGGCGATCGGATCTTCCACGTCGAGCACGCCACTCACCTGGTGACTGACACGCGCACAATCTTCGAGCGTAATGCCCTGTTCGCTATCGATGAACAGGCGCACCAGGCCCCTGCCGTGACCGAGACTCAGTTCGACGTCCGATAGCTCGTAGCCGAGCGCCTCGATGGCCGGCTCGATCAATTCGATCAACTGTTCCCTGGTCACGCTCATCGCAAATCCGTTGTCTCGTCGTATCTCCTTCGTAGACACAAAAAATGGGCCAGCGGCCCACCCTAAAAACTCACCTTCGCGGCTCCGCCGCGCGTTCGGGCGCCTCCCCCGGGCCCAAACAAAAAGCCCCATTCGGGGCCCTTTTTAACCGTCCGCCTGAGGCGGGGCTCGCGACAACAGCGTTCGGCCGGTTCATGGCCGCTCGAGTCGTTGCGAGGAAACTCACGTAAGCTTATGATTTTCTTGCAAATCGTAAGCTAAGGCGGCCTCTTTCATCTCACGGGCCGAGATTCTACCAAACGTCGCGCCGAAATGGCAGATGCGGCGACTACAAAAGGGCTTACCGGCGGATCCGGCGCGCATTGGCGTCAGGCAATCACCGCCGGCGCGGCGATCGAACCACTCATTCGCACTGCGGCAGTACGACGGTAAAACGGACCCCGTCCGGCAGGTCTTCCGCGTGAACGTTGCCGCCGTGAAACTCTG
>JBLYYU010000126.1:0-8159 GCA_048550275.1 Polyangiales bacterium | reverse complement strand
TTGGATCGGCAATCGGCTCTTTTCAGCGTTGACCAGGCGCGCCCTCGGTATCGAGGTCCGTGACTCGCAGTGCGGATACGTCGCGATGAGTCGGCACGCAAAACAGGAGCTCGATTGGGAGCGGCTGTGGGAGAGTTACGGATACCCGAACGATCTGCTCAGCATGCTTTCGGCTCGCGGCTTGCAAGCCCGTGAGGTTCCGGTGCGGCCGATCTACGGCGCGGAACGGAGTGGCATACGCGCACGGCACGTGTTTGTCTTGATTCCTTTCGTGCTCGCGCGGGCCTGGGCTCGCCGTGCCGCGCGGCGGCGAAGGCTCGCGCGCACGCCGTCTCCGGGTTAGAAACGCGCATGGCTCAGATCGACATTTTCAACGGCGACGCCGACGGCATATGCGCGCTCACACAGCTTCGCAACGCCGAGCCAGTCGAGAGCACGCTCATCACAGGGGTGAAGCGCGACATCGCCCTGGTCGCGAAAGCCGAAGTCGAAGCAGGCGACCGAGTGACCGCCCTCGACCTCAGCTTCGACAAAAATCGCGACGGCGTTCTGAGCGCCCTCGAAGCCGGCGCTGAGGTCTTCTACGTGGATCACCATTTCGCAGGAGAGATCCCTGACGATGCCAAGCTCACCACGATCATCGATCCCGACCCGAACGTCTGCACCAGCCTGCTGATCAACGGCTACCTCAAGGGGGCCTATGCAGAATGGGCCGTCACGGGTGCCTTCGGTGACAATCTAAAAACCAGCGCGGCGATCGTCGCTGCCCCTCTTGGTCTCTCGGCCGAGGAGCTCACTCTGCTCGAGAACCTCGGCATCTACATGAACTACAACGGCTATGGTTCGTCGCTCGAGGACCTTCACTTCGCGCCTGACGAGCTTTTCGAGTTGGTGCGCCCGTATCCGACGCCGTTTGCCTTCGTCCAGAGCGCCCGCGAATCTTTCGACCGGCTCGAGTCCGGCTATCGGGACGACATGGCGTCTGCCGCCGCAGTGCAACCATTCCGCGAATCCGAGAGAACCGCGGTTGTGATCCTCCCCGACGAACCCTGGGCCCGCCGTGTCTCGGGCGTGTACAGCAACGATCTAGCCAACGCATCGCCTGGACGGGCCCATGCGGTCCTCACCGAGCGCGCCAACGGGACCTTTCTGGTGAGCGTTCGCGCACCACTCGAGAACAAGCAGGGCGCCGACGAGCTCTGTCGCCAGTTCCCCACGGGGGGCGGGCGAGCCGCCGCAGCTGGCATCAACGCGCTGCCGTCCGAGCAGCTCGATGCCTTCATCGATGCTCTGGCGGCGTCCTACCTCTGAGAGGTTTCGCGAGCGCGCCTGCCTGTCGTCGTCACTGACGGCGACCGTCGGCGTCGAGACTACCTGATTTCGAAGCCCGTTCGCGCTGGAACGCTGGCCTTTCCGCTTGGCACGCCTTGTGCTCCCACAGAGGCCAGAACCACAGCACGGAGTTTCGCCATGCAACATCAAGACATCTCAGCAATCATCGAACAGGCCAAACAACGGCGCGCGGAGTACATCGGAAGGTCGATCTCCAAGCACCCGGTCATCTCACTCATCGTCGTCGCCATTCCGGTTCTTCTCACCCAAGTGCCATGGACACCCTCGGCACCGGTAGCGGCGCACCAGCACGTCGCCGCTTCTCCGTCGCACTGCGAAGGCTGATAGCGCGTAGCTGCTGACCGCCCTTCGCTACGGTGCGACCGACTCAGCGACGGCCGATGCCGCGCCAGATTCCCTCGTGCAAGTGCTCGAGGACACCTTTCGCGCAGGGCACCGAATCACCGACCTTGAGTCGTTGGTCGATCAGCAGGAAGGCGGCGCCGTGAACTGCAGACCAGGCCATCAGGCCGGCCTCGGGCACGCTTCGAGAGAGCAACCCTTCTTCCTCGCAGGCTTCTAGAATGCCTCGCAAGCCCACGAAGGCGGCGTCGCCGGCTTCGCAGAGCTCGGGTACGTCGCGCGACGGTATCCACCCGAACATCAAGCGAAACAGCTCGGGGTGCCCGGAAGCAAACTCGAGGTAGCCGAGGCCGGCGCGGCGGAGTCGCTCCTCACCGTCGGTGCTCCCTTCCTGGTCTGCGAGCATGCGCTCGCGAAGGCGTTCGAAGCCCCGGACGGCGAGCGCCGCGAGCAGCGCGTCCTTGTCCTCGAAATGCCGATAGGGCGCACCCGGTGTGACCCCAAGACGCCGCCCGACCTTTCTCAACGAAAGCCCGTGTGGGCCGTCCTCTTCCAGCAGCACCTCGGCCGCTTCGAGCAAGGAATCACGCAATTCGCCGTGATGATAGGCTTTTCGAGCTGTGGCCATGGGGGATTGTAACTTAATCATAGCATCCCAGTAAACAGTGTTGACATTGAAAGTGAACGACGTATACATAAATGTATACAGCGCATACATCAGGAGGTCAACATGAACAAGTCACTACTCAGCATCGGAATCGTCCTTTCTCTCGGCACAGTCGGTTGCGCCGGATTCGGGGTCCAGCAGAGCTCGAGCCTCTCGGCCCAGTACCAGCAGGGCCGGGGGGTCGACGCCCTTTGGACGGCCACCGAAGAAGGGCCGACGCAGGGGCTCGAGACGGCCAGCTACGCCCAACAGGGCCTCGGCGATCTTTGGAACGAAGGTCTCGATGGGCCGGACGGCGTGCGTGACGACGGTTCCTCCCAGACGCCCAACCGGGGCGACCTCTGGAACCCCGCATCGGTCAGCCGAAGTTGGGAGATCAACCAAGACGCCGAGCGATCTCCTTCACGCGGATTGCTTTTCGGAAGAACGCCCCGCGGCGGAATCTGGTACTAAGCGTGCGTGCGGAAGTCAGTCGCTCGCTTCGGCCTGCTGAGTCTCGTGTGCAGTTTGTGCATCTCGGGTTGCGGCACGTCGATGCTCGACGCCAAGACGCGCGGGTGGGTGGTGGTAGACACCGCCGACCTGCGCGTCCGGAGCGACGCCGGCGCTGAACAGGTCGTCGAAATGGCGGCGCGATACCAGCGCATGCACGACGCGATCGCAGAGCACGAGCTTCCTTGCGGTTTTGATCGCCTCACGCTGCCGTTGGAGGTCACACTGTTCAAGCAGTACGCTGACCCGAGCTTTCATCGCGTAGCGCAGACGAATCTACTTGGCTTGCGCGCGCAGATCGTCGTTCACACGGCATCGCAGAACGACTCCGTCGACTACTTCACCCACGAGCTGACGCACCGCCTACTTTCAGTATGTTTTCCGACCGCCACGGCCTGGCTTCACGAGGGGATGGCGAGCTTCTACCAGACGGCTCGCCTTCATGAAGACACCCTGGAGCTCGGCTTTCCACCCTACGCTACAATGCCGCCTTCCAAGCGGGACGGGCACGATGAGGTCTACGAAATAACCGTAGGAGGGAGGAACGTCTTGGCTTTGCCGGCCTCGATGGTCCCGGGCGCTACAGAGCTGCGCATGATGAGTCGTGCTGAATTCTACGATTCCGGGCTCCAGCGCAAGCTTTTCAACTATGCCGGCGCTTGGACACTGGTCCATTTGCTCAGGCTCGGCGACATGGTGCTCTCTCCGCGCTTCGCCGCGTATCTACAAATGCTCCAACAAGGAAGACGAGAATCGACAGCCTGGCAAGAAAGCTTTGGCGACTACGCCCTCGACGAACGATATACCGACTACCTTGCTGAGGACCCCTTTTCCCGGGTTCGGTCGGTTCAAGTTGCCGAGCCGGAAGATCTAGTGGCTCGCCCAATGTCACAGGGAGAGGCGGCTTTGATGTTGGCCCAGCTCGAAGACTGGGGTGACGACAAGGCCGAGAAACGCGTTCGGGCGTACATCGATTTCGCCGTCGAACAGAGCTCGACCCAGCGCTCGGCGCTCTTGTTGCGCGGCGCCGTCTCCGCAGTGCGCGGCGATGTTGCGGGTGCGGAGCGTTCGTTTGAAACCGCCCTCGAGCTCGACCCATCGAACCCTGATGCGCTTGCAGCGTTGATCCACTTCCACATGGATGTGGCTACGAAGTACCGGTCTACGGCCGCGAAGTACGCGCGCCGAGCCCAAGAGCTGACCAGAGCCGCCACGCGCGCGTATCATTTCGCGGTCGCGGCTTCGTGGCTAACCTACGTCGATGGTGACGCTTGGGCGGGGCTCGCGTTGGCCGAGCGGGCGGTCGAGCTCGATGGGACCAGCTTCATGGCCTACGTCACAGCCGGCGATGCGGCGGCTGCTCTGGGGCAGCTGGACAAAGCGCTGGGCGCCTACCAAGCCGCGTTGGCGCTTTCCCGGGCCCACGGCGAGGACGTGAGGCACGAGCTGGAGGCGCGAATGGTTGCACTTCGGGAGCGATCGGAGGCTTCCGGGCCAAAACCTTGGCTGGAGTAAAATTACAAAGAGTTAACTTGCCGCCCAGGGTGCCTAAGTTTACTTTATGTTAAGTAAATGACTCTCCTCGTCGACCCCTCCGCAGCGCACCCGGACCCGAAGCCTATGCCGCGTCACAAGGGCCACTGGCTCTGGGGCGGAACGTTCGACTTCCAACGAAACCCCGCGGAGTTTCTGCTCGATGCGCACGAGAAGTACGGCGACGTCTTCGTGACGCGGGTGCTCACTGGCCAGTCCTATTTCATTCGCGACCCTGAAGTCGTGAACGCGATCAACGTCACGCACGCCAAGCACATCTACAAGCCCAAGGTGGTCAAGCAGATGTGGAAGCCTTTCCTCGGCAATGGGCTCGTTCCGAACGATGGCGAATCGTGGAAGCGCCAGCACAAGATGATTATGCCTGCGTTCCACAAGATGCGCATCGATGCGTATGCGCCAACGATGGCGGAGTACACGCGCGACATGGTGCGCACATGGAAAGAAGGCGAGCAGCGCGACCTCCGAAAAGAGATGGTCGATCTCACTTTGCGAGTCGTCGCGAAGACCCTGTTCGACACTGACCTTGCCGGGGACGCGGCGACGATCAACGAAGCGATGCTCGAAATCAGCGAGGCGCTCATCGATCATGCGCAGACGCCGATCCCCACGCCTCGCTGGTGGCCGTCCGAGCGCAACCGACGAATGGTTCGCTCCCTCGATGCGATGGATGATGTGATCACGCGTTTAATCGCCGCTCGCCGCAAAGAGATGAAAGACCGCGGCGACCTCATGTCGCACATCGTTTTCGTCACTGACGAAGAAGGCGGTATGTCGAAGAAGCAGATGCGCGATGAGCTCATGACGCTCATTTTTGCTGGACACGAAACCACGGCGCACACGCTCACTTGGGCCTGGTACTTGCTCGCCAAGAACCGCGACAAGCTCCTCAAGGCCCAGCAGGAGATCGACGAGACCATCGGCGATCGTCCAATCGCAATCGACGATCTTCGAAACCTCCCGTACCTCGAGATGTGCTTGAAGGAATCGCTTCGCCGTCTTCCCGCGGTCTGGATCTACGCCCGTGAGGCGCAGAAAGACCTCAATTTGGGAGGTTACTTCTTCCCGAAGGGCTCGATTCTGGCGGTCAGCCCGATGGCGACCGGTCGGAATCCAAAGTACTTCAACAAGCCGCTCGAGTACCGCCCAGAGCGCTGGACGCGCGAGTTCGAACGGCAGCTTCCCAAGGGAGCCTACGTCCCGTTTGCTGCCGGGCCGCGAGTCTGCCTCGGCAAGCAGTTCGCGATGATGGAGATGCGGATCATTCTCGGAACCCTGATTCAGAACGTCGATATCAACCTCATCGAAGGCTTCGAGCCCGACTTCCTCGCACAAATCGCTTTCAACCCAGGCGAGCGCGGTATGCAGATGAAGGTCCGGTTCCGCGAAGGGTCACCGGTTCGCACGGGCGACAGCAGCCGGCCGCCTATGGTCACCGCCACGCACGCGGCGTGAGTGCCGTAGGCGAGAGGCGCAAGTTGAGTTAGCCTTCGCATCATGAAAGTTCGAACCTTTTTGGCGCTCGGCCTGTCTTGGGTCTTGCTTGGAATGTTCGCGGTCGGTTGCGATAGCAGCTCGGCGGCGCCGGCCGGACCTTGCGGGGTTGCGGCGCCCGAAGCGCTTCGCGTCTGCGTTGGCTCTGTCAACGAGTCGCGGCGCGCGTGCTATGTCGACGGGGACGCGCCTTGCGACACGAGCGCCTTCGACGGCCCGCTGGCTGCCCTCAAGAGCAGTGTCGAAGCGAGTTGCGCTGATGCGGAATTCGGTTCCCTGAGCGTCGGCGCCCTAGTAGGCCGTCTCCAGAGCTCCTGCGTCTCCCAAACTCAGTCGATCGGCTCGCGCACCTTCGGCGGTCCGCACGGCGCTGTCTGGTCGACGGCGAGCGGGGGCGATAAGAGCTGCCTCGGCAGGGCGCACGAAACAGTATCGATACTCATAGACGAAACGCTCGCCAGCGCGGGTGAATGCCTCGCGGGCGACGATTGCGATGCAGATGCCCTCGACGCTCAAAGCGACGCAGCCGTAATTGCGGCGGTCGGCGAAATCGAATCGGCCTGCTCAAATCTCGCCAACCTCATCGCCGTGGCGCCGGACATCTACGTCGATCGAGCCATGCACCAGGTCGACTGCATGTTGGCCACCGCGCATGTCGACACCGCGCCGCTGACCCTGTCCTGTGGTCCTTCCAACGTCGAGATGGATCCGCCCCGAGGCGAGTATCAGCAGATCGTCGTCGACGGCGACAAGTGGGGGACCCTCTGCGGAGATGGGAGCCCCTACGCCTTCCAGATTCGGCTCGCGCCCGAAGGGGAGCCGCTCGATAAAGTGATTATCGGCCTACAGGGCGGCGGCATTTGCTTCACCGAAGACGACTGCGGACCCCGCTTGGAGAACCCCGATTCGGCCGGCCTGTTCAACGCGCTCGACGACGAGGTGCAAGAGACGGGAATCGGCATCATGTCGGTCGACCCGGAGGAGAGCCCATTCGCAAACTGGACGAAGGTCTACTTGCCGTATTGCAATCAGGATGTCTTCACCGGCGCGGGCGTCACCGAAGAATTCGAGACCTTTGACCTGCCGCGCTACGGGGCCGTCAACTTGAGGGCCGCGATCCAGATGGTCCGCGACCTGCTCTGGAAGTTGACGGACGAAGAGGGTGGGGATGGCTTCCGCCCCGATGAGGTCGTCACGCTCTTTGGCGGCTGGTCGGCCGGCGGCTACGGCGCGCTCTACAACTACCACTGGCTCTTGGACGATCTCCAATGGCCGAGGACCACCGCCTTCCCGGACGCTGGCGGGGCGCTCGACAACGGGACGATTCTCAGCGTGAGCACGGTCGGCCTCGAGTTCATTCCGAAGTGGGGCGCGCTTCCGAATCTCCCGCCTTATTGCTTCATCGGAGACTGTGCGGTCGGTCCCTTCATGTATGGCAAGACTTCGCCTCGTTTGAAGGCTGTGCCTGAACAGCAGATGCTCATCCTCTCGAACCAACAGGACGATACGCAGCGTCGCGACGCCTTCTTCGTCGACGCGACCGGCGGGGAGCTCGGGCCGGAGGCTCTCTGGATGAACACCCTCCGTCAGGAGTACTGCGACACCAAGGACCTCGACGGCATCCACTACTACTACTCGACGGAATTCGGTCCGGGCGGCTTTCACGTCATCTCAATCCGGCCGGATTTCTTCGACGGGGAGGTCGACGGGATCTCGCTGAGCAATTGGATGGACGACGCCATGAAGAACCCGGACGACGTCGTCGACCGCGCCGAAGAGGGTAACTTCGTCGAACAGATTCCAGGGACGGAAGCGTTCCCCTGTGAGGTCGCTCCGTAGGTCCGCGGTCAATCGAGGCGAGTAGCAAGCATCGAAAGGGCGATTCCTGGCCCACGGAATCATTGCGTTTTCAGCCAGTCAGTAACGTTATTATCGAAATTTTGCAGTCTTAATACTTGACGCAGTGCGTCGCCAGTACCAGACTGTTGGCTCAAGGAAGGTGGGTCATCCGCCGCAGCGAATGCGCCACCGGCCGGATTTGGGGGTTACCCATGGACACGCAACTAACACTCGTAATCATGTCTATCGTCGCTCTTCACGTCGCCGCCCTTGCGGGCGGGGGCCTGGCACTGGGCATCATGCGGCTTCTTGGCCGCGGACCGGCCAGCGCCAACGGTGCCGATACGCAAGACTAGCTCCACAGAGCCGCCCGCGCGGGCTCTCGTCGGCCTAGGTCAGCACCAAGACGCTTGGTGCTCCG
>JBLYYU010000125.1:0-4562 GCA_048550275.1 Polyangiales bacterium | reverse complement strand
CGTAGCGCCGGATGCACCGGAGGTGCGAGTGACATTCGCCCGGACGATGCTGAACGGGTTGATGACGCCGCCAGTACTTCTGTTTCTCACGGCCGGAATCAGCACGTTTCCCGCAGAGCTTCCGGGTTGCCTCGCGTATCGCGTCGCCGACGTGCTGACCGACGAGCACCCTGTCTGCGCCTGGCCGAGCTTGGGGACGGACCGCAAATGACGAAGCCCACAGCAGCCGGCGCGATGACGGCACCCGACCCCATGACTCGCTTCCAACTCGACAACGGTGTGTCGATCGCTGCAGACACCTACGGGGACCCTTCGAATCAGACGGTCCTCTTCCTGCACGGAGGCGGCCAGACCCGACATGCCTGGGGCGCCTCGGCCAAGGCTCTGGCGGAGCTCGGTTTCCATACGATCGCGACCGATCACCGCGGGCACGGCGATAGCGGCTGGTCGGACGAGGGCGGCTACAAGCTGGAGGTCTTCGCCCGCGATCTTCTCGCGCTTCTCGAGCAGCTCGACGAGAAGCCGATCATCGTGGGCGCGTCGCTTGGCGGCATCGCAGCGCTTCGCGCGGAAGCGATTTCGCAAACCTCCGTGGCGAAGGCACTCGTGCTAGTCGACACGACCCCACGCATGGAAACTGCTGGCGTGACTCGGATCCTCCGCTGGATGCTCGATGGGCTCGACGGTTTCGCATCGCTCGACGAGGCAGCCGACGCCATCGCAGCCTACCTGCCGCACCGACCTCGCCGACGAGATCTCACCGGTCTCGCTAAGAACCTCCGACTGGGAGACGACGGCCGCTATCGATGGCACTGGGACCCGAGCATGATTCGGTCCTGGAACCCCGACGACTGGGGCGACGCCAAAGCTGCACAAGAAGAGATTCAAGCGCGCCTCGACGCCGCCAGGCAAATCACGATTCCGGTTCTGCTCATTCGGGGCCGCTTGAGCGATGTCGTATCAGAAGCGACCGCGCAGGAATTCCTATCCACTGTCCCGCATGCCGAGTACGTGGATCTCAAAGACGCCGCACACATGGTTGCCGGCGACCGAAACGACACGTTTACGTCTTCCGTTGCCGAGTTCATTCTCGAACACTTCCCGCCCGCAGGAGAGACCTCCCATGACCAATGACCGACTGTTCGACATGCCCTTGCTCCCCCATCTCGTCATCGATGGGCTAAACCGATACGACGATCGACCTTTTCTGTTCCTGGGCGATGCCGTGATCACGTACGCCGAGGTTCGCGCCGAGGCGAGTCGCTTTGCTCAGGCGCTCGAATCCAAGGGCATCGGCAAGGGGTCTCGAACCGCCGTGCTTTCGGCGAACCGGCCGGAGGTTCTGTACAACCTCTGCGCGAACATGATGCTCGGCTCTTGCAACACGCCGCTTCACCCGCTCGGCTCGGCCGATGACCAAGCGTACGTCATCGAAGACGCGGAGATCGAGACGCTCGTCTACGATCCGACGATTTTCGAGCCCCGGGCAGCCGAGCTAAAGGAACGGCTCCCAAGACTGAAGAACTTGCTCGCGTTCGGTCCGACCGGAGCAGGCGAAGACCTCAATGCTCTGGCGGCGACATTCGAGCCCAAGCCGCTGACCGCGCCCGATGTCGGGCCGAACGACCTCAACACCATCGTGTACACCGGCGGCACGACCGGCCGGCCCAAGGGCGTTCGCCAGCCCTACCGCTCGGCGGCGTACATGACCATGGTTCAGATGGCTGAGTGGGAATGGCCGGAAGAGGTTCGCTTCCTGATCGCGACGCCGCTGTCGCATGCGGCGGCCGCGTTCGTCGTGCCCACCTTGCAGGCGGGCGGCGCCTTCGTCGCATTGCAGGGTTTCACACCGGACCTCTTCTTCGATGCCATCGAGAAGCACGGAATCACGGCTACCTTCTTGGTGCCGGTGATGATCTACCCTCTGCTCGATCATCCACGCCACGCGACCGCAGACCTCTCGAGCCTCGAAACTCTGTTCTACGGCGCTTCGCCCATGAGCCCCGCCCGCCTCAAGGAAGGCGTGGAGAAATGGGGGCAGATTTTCTTTCAGTGCTTCGGACAGTCCGAGGCGCCGATGGCGCTCACGCACCTGAAGAAGAAGGAGCACGACCTCTCGAAGCCGGAGCGATTCGCCTCTTGCGGGCGACCGAGCCCCTGGGTTCATCTGGCTCTGCTCGACGAGGACAACAAGCCGGCTCCGGAAGGCGAGGCCGGTGAGATCTGCATCCGCGCGCCGCTCGTCATGGAAGGGTACCACGGCCTCCCCGAGCAGACCGCCGAGGCGCTAGCGGGCGGCTGGCTGCACACCGGCGACGTCGGCCGTTTCGACGACGAGGGTTACCTTCACATCGTCGATCGGAAGAAAGACATGATCGTCACCGGCGGTTTCAACGTGTTTCCTCGTGAGATCGAAGATGTAATCTCGGCGCACCCCGCCGTGGCGCAGGTCGCGGTCGTCGGTGTGCCCGACGAGCGCTGGGGCGAATCGGTGAAAGCCGTCGTCATCTTGCGTCCGGGCCAAGAAGGTACCGAGGCGCTGGCGGCCGAGCTTCAGGCGGCCGTCAAGGACGCCAAAGGATCCGTGCAATCCCCCAAGTCCGTCGATTTCGTGGCCTCTATCCCGCTGTCCGCGCTCGGCAAGCCGGACAAGAAGGCGCTCCGCAAACAGTTCTGGGGCGACCAGGCTCGTGGCGTGAACTGAGCGCGGCCGGGCCTACTCGCTCACGCGCCAATGGGACGGCACCCGTACGGCCTTCCGCGTCTTGGGATCGAACGCTACGTGGACGACCTCGAGCTTGCAGGCGACCTCATCGTCCGCTCGTACGACTTGTTCGAAAGTAATGGTCTTCTCGCTGATTTTCGAGCAGCGAGTCGAAAGGGTAAACGTCTGCCCGAATCGCGATTCCGAAACGAAGTCCATACCGAGGTGCACTAGGACGAACCAGGGGATGTCTTCGCGTGCGTCCGGGATCTCGTTGAAGAATGCCGCTCGCCCGACTTCGGCAAAGGCTGCGTACGAACCCGAGCTGATGTGCCCCATCGCGTCGGTGTCCGAAAACCGGACTTGAATCGTGCTTTCCACACTGGGTAGCGTGAGCGGCGGCTTGATGTTCTCGGTCACCGAGTGATCCTAGCCGAAAGCGTACGAGCGACTAGGCGCGCGGTTGAGTAGCCGTGGCTGCCGAGGCCGTCACTCGATGGGCCGGGCTCTCCAAGATCTTCTTGTACTTCTTGAACCAACGCTGAAAGACGAGCTTCATGATGGGCGCGGTAATCGGGTTGAGATAGCGCAAGAAGCCCTCGTTCTCGATCGCCACAGTCCAAACCAAGCGCGTTTCGTTGGGGCCCAAGCGCTCCACGACGTAGTCCTCGGCGAACTTGCGGAGGTTCGGAATCGTCGACTCCGTGACGTAGAACGCCACCCGTTCGTTTTCTTCCCAATGAAAGAAAACCTCCTTGACCAGCATGCCGCCTACGAGCGAGACATCGCGCGTCGCGTCTTTGGCGTAGGGCTTTTCCGAAGTCCAGTTCACGCCCTCGATGACGCCGGCCCACTCGGTCCAGACCGTGTCCCCGCGGAGCGTCTCAAAGAGAGTTTCGGGTGTGCACTTGGCCACAAGCTCGCAGCGCACCCGGAGGGGGGCGGTTTCAAAGAAGGCGAGCGTTACGGGCTCCATCGAGTTGAGCTTGGTCATCTGGCTCCTGCGGTTCTTCCATCCGAAGTCGAGGCGGAGAAGTATGCGGGATACGGCGATTTTCGCACGCCGCCGAGCCTAGCGAACCGGGTCTTCGTAGAACTGCGCGTACCAGCGGCGCAGATCGCCGATCGGCCCGTCCCCGTCGCAGAGCATGGGCTCATCCTGCCAGCGTTTATGCTCCCAGATCGCGACATCTTGGAAATAGCCGCTGTGTAGCGCATCGATCCACATGTCGCCGAGGGTGCGGCCGAGCTTGGTTTCGTAGTCGATGCCCTGTACCAAGAGCCCCATCCGAAGCTCGAGGGTGTTCTCGTCGATCGGGATGTGCGCATTCAGGATGACAGTGTCGAACTCGCCGTCCATCCAGCTGAATTGAATGCCCGGGCCGTAGTACGTTGCGACAGTGCGCTGCTTGGTGAGCCGGCCTTTCTTGTCGTAGCCGGTGGTCCGTGTGCTCTGGGTGGCGGTCGGCCCTTCGAACTTCGCGTCGAAGTCGAGAACCTCGTTGCCGTGAATGGGTCCGAAGTGCGCAATGTCAGCGACGTTCTCCACGACTTCTCGCGGATGGGTCTTGATCCGAGCGGTTCGATGCAGCCAGGGCGTCCAGCCTTCGGCGCCGAACTCGGGAACCGCCGGGACGTAGTCTTCGGGCCTGCTGCCTTCGGGATCGTGCCAGATCATGACCATCCCATTGCGTTCGAGCGTCGGCCAAGCCCGAACCCCTGCCCTCGGCGGAATACGCTTCGCGTAGGGAATCTCGATGCACGCCCCGGAGCCGTCGAACCTCCAGGCATGAAAGGGACAGCGAATCGAGTCGCCCTCGACCTTGCCCCCGTGCCCGAGGTGCGCGCCGAGATGTGG
>JBLYYU010000124.1:0-10901 GCA_048550275.1 Polyangiales bacterium | reverse complement strand
GGCATCGAGTCGCGCGGCTTCATGTTCGGCGCGGCCCTGGCGGACAAGCTCGGCGTAGGCTTCGTCCCCGTCCGCAAACCCGGCAAGCTCCCCGCGGCCACATTCCGCGCCGAGTACGAGCTCGAGTACGGCACCGACGCCGTCGAAATCCACCAAGACGCGCTTCAAGAAGGCGAGCGCGTCGTCATCGTCGACGATCTGATCGCCACCGGCGGCACGGCGCAAGCCAGCAAAGAGCTCGTCGAGCGTTGTGGCGCCGAGGTCACCGCTTTCGTCTTCCTGATCAACCTCGTCGCCCTCGACGGAACCGCCAAGCTCGCGCCGAGTCGGGTGATCTCGATCCTCGACTACTGAAACGGCCGATCGGCGTCCCGAAGCTCGTGCGCTAGGGCGCGAGCCCGAGAGACCAGCGCGTCGAGGTCGCCTCCGAGCCATTTGTCGCGAAGCGTCGCGATCAGCTCGCGCCGTTCCTGCTCGAGCCGCGTGTAGAGCTCGACCAGCCCGGCCCACTCACTCACGCCGGCCTCGCGCCGGGCGCGTTCGAGGTCACCCTTGCGCAACGAGTCCCTAAGGTGCACTGCCTTCTGCTGCATCGAAGCTTCGAACGATTGGTCGATTTCGCGCATCAGCACGTGCACGTCGTTCAAATCCCCGAGCAACTCCTGCAGTTTCTTGCTCCGCTTCACGACCGACTGCGCGCCGCTGGTGAACGCGCGCAGCGGCTCGAGCAGGTAGCGGAGTCGCTTGGCGACGATCCGCGAATCATGAAGCTGCTCCGTGTGCTCCACGCTCACAATCTGCCCGAGGTTCACAAGCAGGTCGGTCGCGTGCGCCTCGGTCTGGTTCGCCAGCGTTCGTGCGAACGTAGCGTGCGGCTGATCCGCCAGCAGATTCCGCTCGCTCCGCATGACCGCCAGCCGCTCTTCCAGCTTCTGCGCGCTTCGCCTGAAGTTCGACCTAAGCTCCGTGTCGAGCGCCTCGGCGCAGTGCCTCCGCCGCTCGAGCAAGAGCGCCGAGAGCCAGTTGAGCCCCGCCAAATGCTCCGGCCCCAGGCTCGAGTGTTGCTTCGTCAGCCACTCGAGCGCGACTTCCGCTTCACGCCCTCCGCCTGTCGCCCGCTGAATGTCGCGAAGCCGCCGCCGATCCTTCGGGCGCACCGCCGACTCGAGCTGGGGCTTGTAAGCCCGCAAAATGCTCCGCATCCGACGAATCGCCACGCGGAAATCATGCAGCGCCTCCCGGTCGAACCGATCATCGAGCCGCCGCTCCGCCGCCCGCGCCGCCGCCAAACTCTTGAGCGCCAAGCGCCGCGCCGCTTCCTCATCGCTCCGAAACAGCAAGTCGTCCGGCAACGTGCTCCGCCGCTTCACCTTCGCACGCTCCGGCGCCTCAGCCGGCTCGCTCTCAGCCGGATTCGCAACCGCAATCACGGGTGCCGGATATCGTCGATCAGAGGAAATCGGGAGGCTCCTGAGTCGGACAGGAGTAATACGCCGAGGGCGATCGCGTCAACCGCCATTGGCGTCCCCGGGAGGATTCGAACCTCCGACCTTCGGTTTAGGAAACCACTGCTCTATCCGACTGAGCTACGAGGACGTTTCGTGCCGGCGTATAGCATGTGATTCCCTGCGATCCACGGGGGCAAGGCCGGACTCGGTTCACTTCTTCGCCCGTTCGCGCTATATGAGATTTCGTACCGAATGCGCACCCTTGTCTTAGACCAGGGCTATCAGCCCCATCGGATTATCAGTTGGCAGCGCGCCGTCTGCATGATTTTCGATGGCAAGGTCGAGGTTGTCGAGGAGTACGACGAGGACATTCGCTCCGTCAGCATCTGCATCAAGATGCCCGCGGTGGTTCGTCTGCTGCGCACCATCGTGGGGCGAAAGCGCGCGATCAAGTTCTCGCGGATCAACGTTGCGATGCGCGACGACTTCAAGTGCCAGTACTGCGGCGTCCGTCATCGCCTCCGCGGGCTGACTTACGATCACGTGATCCCCAAGTCCCAGGGCGGGAAGACCAACTGGGAGAACATCGTGATGGCCTGCTACGCCTGCAACGAAAAGAAGGGGCGCCACACGCCCCGGCAAGCCGGGCTTCGCTTGCGCCGCAAGCCGGTCAGACCCAAGTGGCTGCCCGTGATCGCGTTTCGAATCGATCCGGCAGGGTCGATCCCTGAAGCCTGGGCCAACTGGGTCTACTGGCACGGCCGCCTCGAGAGCGACCCGTAGCCTTACCGACAGGCTCGTCGTCGTCCGTCCGTCGATCGCCGCGCGCTACCAGCTACCCGACGAGCCTCCGCCGCCCGAGCTACCTCCGCCGCCTGAAAAGCCTCCGCCGCCCGACCAGCCTCCGCCGCCCGACCAGCCGCCACCGCCGCCGGTTGACCAAGACCCCGACGACCAGCTCCCGCCCGACCAGCCCGAACGCCGTCGCCGGCTGCTTCTTGTCTGTTTCTTGCGTCTCCGACCGACGAACGACCAGGCGATCGGCGCTGTGAAGAGCCAGACCATGACCAAGAAAGGGCCGGCCTGGGGGTTGATCGCTGTAACACCGCCCACGGCGACGAAGGGGATCAGAAACAGGTAGAGAAACATCTGAAAAGGATTGGTGCCTACGACCACCATGACGAACGGCACCAAGAACAGGAGCCACATCACGCCGAACAACCTCGGGGGCAGGTCGGCCTGCGAGTCGTCAGCGCTTGGCGCGGGAAGGGTGCTCGTCCCCCGAATTAGCCCGTCGATTGCGTCGACGGCGCGCTCGACGCCTCCGTCGAAGTCGCCGGCGCGGAACTTCGGCCGAAGGATTCGAACGCGGATGCGTGTAGCGAGCAGGTCGCTCACGACGGGTTCGAGCCCGTAGCCGACCTCCAAGCGCATTTTTCGATCGTTCTTCGCGATGAGAATGAGCAGGCCGTCATCAGATTCCGCCCGCCCGAGATCCGACGCGTCGAAAACCCGAACGGCGTACTCATCGATGTCCTCGCCCTCCAAGCTCTCGATCGTCAGCACGACCACCTGCGCGCCCGTGTCCGTCTCGAGCTGCGCCAATTTCGAGTCAATGCGCGCTTCCGCGCTCGCCGAGAGCAACCCCGCATCGTCGTTGACTCGCTCCGTCAGCGTCGGAACGGCCAGCGCAAACGCCGTCGCAGCGATCCCGCAAACCAACAACGCAGCAACAACCGACCACCCTCTACTCACGACGAAACCTCGGCTCATCGGAAATCTCGTTATCCTCGTCGGCGGGGTGAACGCCATGCGCCTCCAGCAAATCCGCGCAACGCTCCACTGCCTCGATGAGCGCCTGGGCCGGCATTCCGCTTCGGATTCCGGCGGCCAGCTCCCCGGCAATCAAGTCCCAGGCCTCGTCGGCGACTCGCTCGTCGATCCCCTCGTCGGCGAGCACCTGCACTCTGTGCTCGAACAGCGCGACGAAGATGAGCACCCCGGTGCGTTCCCGGGTCGCGAAGACCTGTTCCTCCAAGAACGCTTCCGCCGCCCGGCCGTCGACTCGGCTGTCGAGCGATTCGTCCCCGATCAACCTTCTCGCGACCGCGTCAAACCGGCTCGCCACCCAGCCGGCTACGAGGCCCAGCTGAAATCCGATCAGAATCCACAAGTAATCTGGCGCTCCCCAGCCCCCGAAGCGCCACACCGCAATCGCCGCGCAGAGCGCGCCAACCGCGCCCCCCACCAGGGATCCCTTCCAGGCGACCTCCGGGTGCGGGTCGCAGCGTTCGGTCACGTAGACGACGAGCTCGCCCGCGGTCTTCCGCTCGGCGGCGGTCGTGGCCGTCCGAATCGCGTCCCGGTCGGCTTTCGAGAAGAAGGTTTCGATTCGTGAGGCCACGTTGGTCGCTAGAACTCGACCTTGGGTGGCTTGTCTGCGCCGGGCGTCGACTCGAAGTAAGGCTTGTCCTCGAAGCCCATGATGTTCGCGAGCAGGATCGTCGGGAAGCGGCGCCGAACTTTGTTGTAGCCGAGGGTGGCGTCGTTGAAACGCCGGCGCTCGACGCTGATCCGGTTCTCCGTCCCTTCGAGCTGAGCCTGAAGGTCACGGAACGCCTCCGTCGCTTTGAGCTCGGGATACCTCTCGACCACGACGAGCAATCGCGACAGCGCCGACGAAAGCTGCGACTGCGCGGCCTCGAACTGCTCGAGCTGCGCGGCGTCCGGAGCGTTCTCGAAGCTCATCTGCCCGACCTTCGCGCGGGCTTCGACGACCTTCGTTAGCGTCTCCTGCTCGAAGTCCGCGGCGCCCTTGACGGTCGCCACGAGGTTCGGGATCAGGTCGGCGCGTCGCTGGTAGACGTTCTCAACCTGGCTCCAGGCGTTGTCCACGCCTTCGTCGAGATCGACCAAGCGATTGTAGCTGCCGACGCCGGTCGCCAAAAGGATCGCCGCGATCACCACGATCACTCCGCAACCGATCAAACCCTTGCTCATAACCCCTCCTCATTCATCGAGTCGCGCGAGGATGCGCGGAGACTGCTTCCCAGGTCAAGGCCCCAGCCTCAAATGTCGATACGGTCACCGTTCGCCGGTGTATGGACGCTTGGAAAGCCGCGTTCCTCGAGCAGCTCCTTGAGGGTCTCGCGCCCCGGATCTTCGCCGTGGACCAGCGCGATCTGCCGAAGCGGCCCCGCCTCGCGAACCGCTTCCGCGTAGGCCAGGAGGTCGTCCTGGCCCGCGTGCGCGCTGAAACCGTTCAACACGACGACCTCCGCCTTGCGCTCCCGCTCGACGCCAAAAATGCGAACCCGAGTCCGCTGCTCGACCAGACGCCGGCCGAGCGTGTGCTGCGCCTGCCAGCCGACGATGACCACCGAGTTCCTTCGGTTCTCGAGCGCGGCAACCAGGTGGTGCACGACCCGTCCGAACTCGCACATTCCGCTCGCCGAAATTATCACGCACGGCGTATCGCTTCGATCGATTGCCTTCGAGTCCTCCACCGAAGACACGTAACGAAGCCCGTCGAAGTCGAATGGGGAGTCGCCCTCTAGCAAGAGCGTACGAGTCTCCTCGTCGAAGCACTCCGGGTGAATCCGAAACACGTCAGTCAACTTCACCGTCAACGGCGAGTCCACGTAGACCGGAACGTTCGGAAGGCGCCCCTGCTTCTCGAGCTGCTTCAACGAGTAGATGACCTCCTGCGCGCGCTCGAGCGCAAACGAAGGGATGATCACTTTGCCGCCGCGTTTGACCGTGCGCGTGATCACGTCGTGAAGCTGGTCTTCCATCTCCTCGATCGGGTCATGGTTTCGATCCCCGTATGTGCTCTCCATGATCAGGCACGAGGCCTCCGGAGGGATTTCCGGGTTTCGTAGGATCGGCATGTTGTGCCGCCCGAGGTCGCCCGAGAACACCAGTCGCCGAGTATCACCCACCACGTCGACGTCGAGGGCGACCATGGCGCTTCCGAGCACGTGCCCGGCGTCGTAGTAGGTCAGAGTCACCCCTTCGGCGATTACCTGGGGACGGCGGTAGGGCACGCTGATCATCAGCTCGAGCGTCCCGACGACGTCCTTTTGCTCGTAGAGCGGTTCGACCGGCTCCATGTCCGCGCCGTCCTTCTCGATCTTGCGATTGATGTACGCGGCGTCCTGCGCTTGAATCGCCGCCGAGTCTTCCAACATCGCCGCGCAGAGGTCGCGCGTCGCCGGCGTGCAGTAGATCGACCCGCGGAACCCTTGGCGATAGAGCCGGGGAAGGGCGCCCGAGTGATCGATGTGCGCATGGGACAGCACCACGATGTCGATGTCGCGCGCTCGAAACCCCAGCTCGCGATTGAGCTCGTTGGTCTCCGCGCGTCGCCCTTGAAAAAGCCCGCAGTCGAGCAAAATCCGAGCGTTCTCGGTGTGAACGATGTGCCTCGAGCCGGTGACGTTGCCACTGACTGCCCCTACAAACTCAACTTGCACGCAACACCTTTCTCATTCGATCGCCGATGAAATCCCGGACGACCGGGTCGTCCGATTCGAGAAACGATTGCGGGGCGCCGGTTGCGGCCACCTCCCCGTCGTGGATGAGCGCGAGCCGGTCGCTGATCGCGAACGCCGCTTTGAGATTGTGGGTCACCACGACGGACGTGACGTTGAGGGTCTCCTGCAGACCGAGCAGCAGGCGGTTGACCCGGGTGACGTTGATAGGGTCGAGCCCCTCGGCCGGCTCGTCGTAAAACACGATCTCGGGACGCACCGCGACGGCCCGCGCAAGCGCGACACGTTTGCGCATCCCTCCCGACAGGTCGGCCGGCGACATGTGCTCGATTCCCGGCAGCGCTACCAGCGCCAGGGTTTCGTCGACGCGCTGCGAGATCTCCTCTTCGCTCATCGAGGTCTGTTCGCGAAGGGCGTACGCCACGTTCTCAAACACGCTGAGCGAGTCGAAGAGCGCCGACTCCTGAAACAGCATGCCGATTCGGCGCCGGGTCTGGGTCCATTCGCGCTCGGTCTGGCGAGTGACTTCTCTTCCGTCGAATCGAATGCTCCCGGAGTCGACTTCGATCAGCCCCATCATGGCCTTGAGCAAAATGCTCTTCCCAGAACCTGACTCGCCGATGATCGTGATGACCTCTCCCGCGATGATGTCGATATCGAGCGCGCTCAAGACGACGTGTCGCCCAAACGTTTTTCGAAGACCGCGTACCTCGATGAGTGCCATCTCGACTCGGGCTCAGGCCTTGCCGGCCCAGGCGTCGCAGTAGCCGAGCGGGTGGATCGGGCCCTTGACCAGGCTGCACGTCCCGCACTCGTTCTTTTTGCCGACGACGTAGAAAGCGCAGTTCGCGCAGTTCTTGTCCTCGCCGTGAGGCGAGTCGTCGCGGTACTCGAGTTGGGAGCGAAGCTCGATGTCTGCTTCGCTCAAGCCGCTGACCTCATTGCAGTGGACCTTCTGCTTCTCGCAAGCGCTCAACAGTGCTGGCGTCGAGCCGATGACCAGCAAGCCTACGCTGTGGCCCAGCATCTCACGTCTCGTCAGGGTGCTCTTCGTCATCAGGGTCACTCCTGCGCGGAGGCTAGCACAGCGGCCCGCCGATCAGCGAACCGCGTCCATCAGCTCGAGGAACGCTTCGCTGTCGAGGAGACCGGTGACGCGCGACGCCTCCGAGCCATCGCTATGGTGCAGGACCACTAGGGGCAGGCCGGGCTGTTTGTAGCCCTTGAGCAGTGCCCATTTTTCGTCGGTGGCTTGGTCGGTGCTCAAGTCCACGCGCACCGTTACGAAGCGCTGGGCTTCTGAGACGACGCGAGGGTCGCTCAGAACGTCGCGCTCGAGCTCCTGACAGGCGCCGCACCAGTCCGCGCCGAAGTCGACCAGCATGGGCCGTTCTTCGGCGACTGCCTGCGCCTTGCCCAGCTCGAAGCTCTCCACCCAAGAGATGTGCGTGCCCGGCGGGAGCGCTTCGGCCCAGCCGACGATGCCGAGGAGGCCCGCCACGCAGGCGGTCACGCCGATTGCTTTGCGAACGCGCGCGCTCCAGGCGTCACTCTTGAACGAGAGGTGGATCGCGCCGACGGTCACGCCTCCGACCAGAAGCCCGGTCGCCGCGGCGAGCCAAAGCTGGTCACGAACGGCCGGCTGGGGGTACGGCAGGATGCCGCGTAGATAGTAAAATGCGAGCGCCAACATCGCGATCCCGAACGCGCTCTTCGTCCATTCCACCCAGTGACCCGATTTCGGAAGCGTGATCGCGAAGGTGCCGACGAACCAAAACAAGACGCCGATTCCGATCGCATAGATGAACAGCGCGAGCGCGCCGAAGGCGACGTTGCCCGTCGTCGCGACCCAGGTGAGCAAGACCGCCAGAACCGGCCCGGTGCACGGCGCCGCGATCAGCCCATTCGCGAAGCCGAGTGCAAAGGCGCCCCGGAGACCAAATCCACCGGCCTGCGCCAATCGTTGCTGAATCGAGGAGGGCAGGGCGATGTCGAACAAGCCGAACATGCTGAGCGCCATGATCGCGAACAAGGCCGATAGAGCGCCCACCACCCAGGGACTCGCCAAAGCGCTCCCGAACGCGCTCCCGGTCAGAGCAGAGACGACACCGAGCGGCGTGAATAGCGCAGCGATTCCCAAGACGAACGCGCTCGACAGAAGGGCGGCTCTGGAGCGGCTCTCGGTCTGCCTGGCGCCAAACACGCTGACCGTGATGGCGATCATCGGATAGACGCACGGGGTCAGCGAGGTGGCGAGCCCTGCGAGGAAGATCAGCCCCAGCGCGCCCAGGTAGCTCCCGCCCTGGAGTGCGGTCGCGAACGGCGCGGTCAGTTCGGTCAAGCTATCGGCGGACGCGGGCATCCCGACCAGCAAACTGGCGGCAAAGCAGAGGAATCCGAGCCGGGAGCGGCTGCCCATCACCCAACTATGGTGCTCGATTGGTTGACCGTCCACGAACCGGGGACGTAGCCTTTCAATGGGGAACATTTTGCCTTTACTTTTCCTGCTGCTCATCGCCATCGCCGCCGGCGCGCTCGCGGCCCACGCTGGCCGCGACGAGGTCCGGCACAGCTCCGACCCGATCTGGCGGATGGAATCGTTTCTCGGCTTAGCGATCTTCGTCACCTTGGTCCTCCTGCCAACCCTCATCTACTTCTACGTATTTCACGGCGACTGGTTTCTCCTATATGCGGTGAACACGGTTCACGCGCCCTGGGCATTCGGCCTGCTGAGCGGCGCACTTCTTCTCGGCGCCGCCGCCCTCGGTTTCCGGCTCGGCGCCGCGTTCTGCAGGGCATCCCGCGACGCCGCGGCCCGTCGCATCAGCTGGGCCGCGCTCTTCGTTGCGCTCTCCGTTTGGCCACTCGCCTGGGCTCGCCTGTCCGTCGTCGGCTCCTACCGGCAGTTCACGCGCGACTATGGTCTCGTCGCGTTCTTCTCGAGTCCTGCCTTCTATGCGGGCGTCGTCATGCTGTTGACGATCGGGCTCGCGCTTGGCTGGGTTCTCTACCGAATCGACCAGCACACCCGAGACACCGTTTGAGCCTCGGGCGCCGCGCTCAACGGGGTGGCACCATTCCCATGTGCTCGCGCAGGAACATCGCCGCCGGCGAAGCCCAGAACTTCAAGGCGTCGACGTACGTCGGGTGCCCGACGAAGGTCTCGCCCTCGGCTTCCCGCTCCGGCGCGATTCGGCTGCGAAGGTCGTCGACCAGCGGATCGAGGTCGTCGCAAAGCAGCAGTGCCGCCCGGATCGCCGTCCGCTGCGCCGCGTGAACCCAGCGGTCGAACTTCACCCGCTTCGCCTGCGAATAGGCGAGCGCTGCCTCGCGCACCAGCTTTCGGTCACGGCGCGGAATCGCCCGCTGCAAACGACGTGTCTGGTCGTTCAGGAACTCCTCGCTCGTCAAGCCTGCGCCGAAGTCCGGCTTTACGATTCGAGTGCCGGAGGCGAGCAGGACGTCGAGCTCCCTAGGCGTGAGCTTGTCCACGGCGTGATAGCCGCGCGCGATCTGGGTCATCGGCTGGGCAAGCATGAAAGTCTGCGTCCGCGGGTCCTTCTCCATGATGTTCGCCGGCACCAGCATCGCGGGGTGCGCGCCGAACTCGACCGTGATGCCCCGGTTGCGAACACGGTGCAGAAACAGGTCGAAGCTTCGGATGTCGAGCGCGGCCGCCAACTGGTTCGCGATCTCACGCAGGGGATGGTTGGCCTCGGTCGGAAGTCGATCCCGGGTGGCGAGCCCGTAGCTTTGGAGATCCGGCGGGTAGAGCTTCGCGAGCGCAGGCGTCAGGGCTGCGAGCAGCGCGCCGGCGGCCGCGTCTTCGGCGCGCGGCGTGCCGAGCCGATTCAGGGTCGAGCCCCGTAGCGATCGCGGACGCACCCTGGCTGGCCAGGGCTCTGCAGCCGCGACCCGCGCTATGTCCTGTTCGTCCGCCACCTCGAGCTGCACCAGCGGCAGGCTCGCGAGACGGGCCTCGCGCTCGCGCCCTTCGGCGTCGTAGGTAGTCGCCAGCTCACGCCAGATCTCGACACGCAAGGGTTCTTCCGCGAGCACAGCCTGAAGCTGCTCGACCGCGGCCAGGTGTTGTCCGCCGGCCCGCAAGCGAACGGCGAGCTCCCGTCGAATGTCCGCGTTCGCCGCTCCTTCTTCGAGCCCGCCTCGAAGCGCGTCGATCGCGGCCTGCTCGTCTCCGCAATGCTCGGAGAGTATTCGAGCGACCTCGAGCACCGCTCGCACCCGTCCAGTTTCATCGTCGGCGCGATGCTCGTGCAGAGCGTCGGCGTAGGCCCGCCAATCGACCGGCGCGGAGCACAGGCCCTCGAGCGTGCGTGCCGCATCGCTTCCCGGGCCTTCGAGAACGACCGCCCGGTGAAGGGCCAACTTAGCCTTTTCGGGATCCCCCGTGGCGTGTTCGAGTTGTCCCACACGAACGAGGGCGTCTGCGCGTTCCTGCCCCTCGGTCGAGTCGAGCAGGTGGCGCGCAACATCGAGCGCTTCAGGCAGGTGCCCCAGGGCTTCGTGGGTCAGGGAGAGCTCGCGAAGCGCGGCGGGATCTGCCGGCTCTTCGGCAAGGGCGGCTTCGACGTGGCGAAGGGCCCGATCAGGCATGTCCAGGCGGTCTCGGTACACCTGCGTCAGGTCGAGCAGGACTCGTCGAAGACGGCTGTCGTCCGGCGCGGCGGCGAGCAACTGCTCCATCGTCGCCGCCGCTTCATGCCAGGACTTGCTCGCGCCGAAGTGCGCGGACAAACGCTCGAGCGCGTCGAAATCACGCGGCTGAACTTTGAGCACGCGTTGGAGCGTTTGAATCGCAGCCGGCGTCTGATCGAGCTCGTCGCCCTGAACGCGGGCCACGGTGAGCCAGAGCGCGCTCGCGCGTTCAACCGAGCCCGCCGCCGACGCCGCCTGCGAAAGCCGGTCGACCAACGAGGACCAACGCTTGTCGATGGTCAGC
>JBLYYU010000123.1:0-8091 GCA_048550275.1 Polyangiales bacterium | reverse complement strand
CGACATCCAATGGGAGGACCATGCCATGTCCATCACAAGCACCAACTGCAATCAGCTCACTGCGCTGGCACTGAGCAACGTCCTGTGGCTCCTTTGCGGGTGCGGGAACATCGACACGTTTTCGCTCAACCCAGGTCACATCGGTGTCGATCCCGACGCAGATCCGCCATCTTTCGCAGGCGCGGAGCTTCAGGTCTCACGCTTCTCGACTCTGTGCGACCGCCCCGCTTCCAAGGCGCTGGCGAGTAAGGTCGGCGACGGGATGGAATTCTCTGCGACGGACTTGGGCGCACTCGAACCACCTTGCGCGGAGAGCCCGAGCCCAGGCGTCGAAATCGACCTCGAAGGCGCGAGTCTCATCTTCGATTTCTCGAGCGTCGCGGCCTCCGGTCGCTTTCCGGCGACAGATTTCGATGGCTACCGATTCCACATCGAAGACGAACGGAACGACTTCGTCCTCGTCGCCGCAGCCGTCGATGACGAGGCGAGCACCGTCCATGTGACGAACGCGGAGGTCTCGAACGAGCCGAACCTGATCGAGGTCAACTTCGAGGGCGCAGCGTACGACCAGCACGGCTTCGTCAAGATTGACCTCTGGTTCGCGAAACTCGAACGAGGCGGCGCCGGGGTCCACTGAGCCAGGGAAACGCGGCGATAGAGTCGAGCGCTCCGGGGGCAGATAGACAAAAAGCGCTGGACTTCGACGTCGCGAAGTGATCGACTGCCGCCCAGAGCCACGATGACCATCCTCCCGAGAGCCCACCTGTTCGAGTTCAACGACCGCGATTGGGTCCCCGAGAGTCTGCGCGACACCATCGTCGAATCGCTGAGTCGGTCGCTCGATTGGGGAGGCTTTCTTCGACCGCTGGTTCCGGTCGTGGATCGGTTCCTCGCCGAGTCCGGCACACGAGATGTACTGGACCTCTGCGCGGGCGCGGCCGGCCCCGCCATGATCTTGAGCCAGGAGGCAGAGCGCCTAGGAGTTCGCCCACCGCGTTTTCTGATCACCGACCTTTTCCCTCGCGTGCCGATCTGGTCGAAGGCTCGCGCGCAACGCCCGGATTGCATCGACTACATCTCCGAACCCGTCGACGCGACACGAATCCCAGCTTCTCTCTCGAACGGTCGCGCGCGAGTCATCGTGAACGCTTTCCATCATTTCGAGCCAGAGCACGCTGGGGCCATCTTGCGCGACGCCGTCGAAAGCCGAGCGCCGATCTTCATCGCGGAGTCGTTCGAGCGAGACCCGCGCGGCGCCTTCCCGCTCATCCCGATCGGGCTCCCTTCCCTCGTCGCGACGCCGCTGCTTACGCCTCGCGACCGGCTCGCCAAGGCGGCCTGGACATGGCTGACCCCCATCGGCTTGGCGGTGAGCACTTGGGACGCGCTCGTCAGCACGCTTCGAATTTACTCGCACGACGACTTGCGAGCGCTGGTTGCCCCGTTCGGACGAGGATACGACTGGACGTACGGCACGTACGAGTATGCGTTTGGCGGCCGCGGGTGCTATTTTCAAGGGGTCCCATCGGAGAGGCGGCCGTTTTCGTCCAGGTACCGGGAGAATGGCGCTCAGGCGTTTCCCCCGCGGACGATCGGACCTATCTACTCGACGGGTAGGAGCATCATGGACGAGGAACAGACCAACCTGGAAACGCCCGCAGAGGCGCACAACGGCGCCGAGGCGCTCCCGACGGCCACCGAGGTCAATGCCAAGCGGCACGAAGCGGCCGAAGAACTGCAACTAGAGGTCGAGTCCCTCGAGCAGCGAAGCGACCCGAAAGACGACCCGCTCGCCGTCGCCACGATGAAGAAGAAGGCGCTTCGCCGCTACCTTCGCGAGCAGAAGCTCAAGCCGTACCAGGCCGAGCTCATCAAGATGCAGCAGCACCTCGAAGAGTCCGGCACTCGCATGATCATCCTGTTCGAGGGACGGGACGCGGCCGGAAAGGGCGGAACCATTCGCAGGGTCTCCCGCTACATGAACGAGAAACACTACCGCGTCGTCGCCCTGGGCAAGCCCACGGAACACGAGCGCACGCAATGGTTCTTCCAGAAGTACATTCAGCACTTTCCGCGTGCAGGCGAGGTCGTGCTCTTCGATCGAAGTTGGTACAACCGCGCAATGGTGGAGCCGGTCTTCGGCTTCTGCACCGACAGGGAATACAAGAACTTCATGCGGGGCGTCACCGGCTTCGAAAAGGACCTCGTGCGCCAGGGCACCATCCTGATCAAGCTCTACTTCAGCGTCACCAAGGAAGAGCAGAACCGCCGCTTCGAACGCCGCAAGGCCGACCCACTTCGTCAGTGGAAGCTGAGCGAGGTCGACGTACAGGCCCAGGAGCGCTGGGACGAGTTCACCAAGGTGAAGTACGAAATGCTCAAGCGTACGCACACGACGCACGCGCCTTGGAAGATCATTCGTTCGAACGACAAGCACAAGGCCCGGCTCAACGCCATCAAGATCATCTTGAACTCCGTTCCGTACGAGCGGCTCGACGAGAAGCTCGACTTCGTTCCGGATCCGGACATCGTCATTTCCGGCTCTCGCGAGCTCGAAAAGATGGAAGCGCAGCGACTCCGCAGCGGCAAGTTCCTGATCTAACCGCGATAGCGAGCATCAACCAGCGCACCGAGCGCGACCTTGGCGCTCGAGCGTTCGTAGCCGTACACACCGATGAGCACCTGCAACGCGTGCTGGGCCGCTTCGCGTTCATCGTCGTCTAGCGACTCGTCGTCTTCCATGAGAGCGACGATCGCCTGACCGATTTCGCCGACCTGCCCTCGCCGCTCGTCGAAATAGGATTGACGGAGTTGCTCGATGTAATGCGGAAAGAGAGCCTCGTAGTCGACGTCTTGTTCGGGGTGGTCGATCGCCCAGTTCGCAATTCCGCCCAGAAGCTCATTGCGAAACGCCTCAGCATCGTCGGAGCCGAGCTTCTCCTCGACGCTCTTCATCAGGTCGAAATCGGCCTCCTCGTCCTTGCCGGTGACCGGATTGAAGACCCGCTCCTTCTTCACCCAATGGGAGACCTGGGTGACGTATCGGTTGAAGAGCCCCAGATGGCTCTGCTCGTCGATCAGCCCGCTGGCAGCCCGAAGCTCACCTTCGACGATGTCGAGCCAGCGCTCCTTGACCACGTCGACGAACGAGCCGTGATCGCGATAGAGGCCATCCGGCTGCTCCTTCAGAAAGTCGTAGTCGTCGCGCTCACAGAACTCGGTCAGCCGGTTGAGGAAGCTCATTGGCGATACGCAGGGCTCCTCGAAGTCGTGGGCCGCATCGAGAAGCAGCATGCGGATCTCTCGCGGCGATGCACCGTTGATCCCTTCGTAGTCCGACGAAGCGGCGCCCTGAGCCTCGACTTCGCTGACGCCTCCTGCGAGGATCTTCGACTGCTCCGCCTCGAAACGGGCGGGCACGAGGCCATCCGCCAGCAGGTCCGCCTTCTCGAGGGGCGTCAGCGAAGCCGCGATGGTGCCCAGCTCGCTGTCGGCAAATCGGGATGCGTCAGGCTTCCGAAGCCGCGTGAGCACTGACCAGAGCGCGGCCACATACGTAGTATGCGGCGCGACGTGCTTGGGAATTTGCGGCACGATCTGCCCGTCGTAGATCTCGCGCTCCCGGTGCACGTCGATCAAGTACGACATCCGAATACGAACGATGCGCCCGCGGAAGGAGTTGTACTCCGGGTGTTGGCGGAATGCGCTCAGGTGAAGCTCGTTCGAGCTTGCGACCATCACGGCGTTGATCGGGAGGTTTGACATCTGAAGTGAGATCTCGCCGGTCTCGATCGCGAGCAGCAAGTACTTCCAGGCTTCCAGCGGCCGCTTCAGCAGGTCGCTAAACTCGACGACGCCACCCGATGCGTCGACGAGCTCGCCGTAGGGCTCGAACAAGGTCAGCGCGCTCAGTGACGCAGGCAGCGATTCGATGGAGCGATCCGCCGTGATCTGACGCTCGGAAGCGTCGACCGACATCTGGGGCCCGATGGTGACGGCACCCACGCGGTAACGGCGCGAGATGTAGAAGCGCTCGACCTGAATGTGCGCGAGCACCCGCTCGAGGTCGCCTCTATACGCCGTGAGCAATGCCTGAAAGATCTGCTGGTTCATTCGCGCGAGCTGGCCGGTCCAGACCCAGTCCGGAGCCGCTTCGGAAAGGCCCGAGGACTCGTACGTGGCAGCGATCAGGCGCTGCCGCACATCGCGCGGCAGAAGGAGAAGAGGATGCTCTCGCACCGAGCTTTGGAGCTTGGCGATGATTCGGTCTTCGGGCAAATGCGCGAACGTGTCGCCGGATCCGAGCTCGTCGGCAGACGTCGTGAAACCGATTCCCGTCCCTTCTCGGGCCTTCGGGAAGATCCACGAAAACCGATAGAGAGCCCCCTCGTCCGTGTCGGAGTACGCTTCGAGGCCGCGCATCAGGCAGGCGGCGAATGTCGACTTAGCGCTCCCGTTCGGGCCGTGCAGAAGGACGAGGCGATTCGCGCGCCCTTCCCGCTCGAAGCCGTCGAGGAGCCTGTAGAACGAGGCCTGAGCGGCCTCGTGCCCCGCGAGGCGATCTCGGAGCCGGAGCTCAGCCTGGTGCCCGCTGTTGTGGAGGCCGAATTCGAGGTCGAAGAGCTTCCATCGCTTCTGACTGCCGGTTGGACGCTCGATCTCGTACGAGCCGAAGTAGTCCATGCAGTCTTTGAGGTATCGACTGGAATCGCGGGTGTACCGCCGGGGGGTTTCGTGAACGAGGTCAAGGTACTCCCGGAATGAGAGCACCCGCTTCTGGGCCTCGAACCGCGTTTTGACTTCTCCACGGATCGTCTCCAACGCAGTCTCGAGTCCCCCCTCGCTCATATCATTCCACCTTGAGTTTCATCGCCAGCGTTCGTTTCTCGAGGATACAATTTTCTTCGGTGCACATGGCAAAGGAAACGTCACAGGTGATGTCGTGCTCTCCAGCGGCCGAGGGCTCCACCCCTGCGAGAAAGCGAACTCTGTCCTCGCCAAACTCCTTGGCGTCGTCTTTCACGAGCTCGGTCTGCTTCAGGGCAACCGCCGGTGCGGCCTTTAAATCGATCCGAATCGGGTATTCCTCGTTGACGTGCCAGTCACCACGGCCTTCGAGGGCGATCTCGACCTCGCCGGACTTCCCGATTTCGTAGCCCGATCCACTTGGTGCAACCGCCAGCAAGAACGAGCCCGTCTCGATTCGGGGCCCCGCCGGCTCGTCGGCTTTGTCGCCAGCAACCGGGTCTGCAGTGGCTTCGTGGTGGTGCTTCGAGTGGTCGTGCCCTTCGGCCTTCGGAGCCGGCGCGCCCCGCTCACAACCGATCAGGGAAACCATCGAAAGGAGGATCGAGAAAAGGAACAAAATACGCATCTGCATCACTCCGTGCTTAGTCCAAGCCCGACGCCGATTGACGCAGGGAAAAGTCGACCTTCTCGCGGACTTCGTCCGAATCGGGCGAGAGGTGCCAATGTGCGATCAAGTCGGGAGACCCGGGGTCGGCTTCCCACTTGATGAACGCGACGAACGGGTCGTGAAGCAGCCGGTCCTCGTTGACCTGAACCGTCTCGTATCCCGGCTCTTCGTCGGAGACGCGAAGGGCGAGCTCTCTCGTCGAGCTCCCCTTGAGCCGCTTCTTCACCTTGACGGTCAACCGATAGGCCGATCGACGACTGACGAAGTCATTGCTGAGCGAATGGACCTTGACGACTGCGACCAGATCCGCGCGTCGAACCCGCTGTTCGAAGGCACCGCTCCAGTCTCCCTCGACGATCACCGGCACGTCGACCAGGTCCACGGCGTTGTCGAATAGATCGACGTCGGAGGGCTGGAACTGGGTGGCTGGCGCGTTGGACGCAACGGATGCGCATCCAATCCCCCAGCAAGCGATGACTGCGATCAACACCCGCACGAGCCTGAGCCTAGCACGCTCCAGCCGCGGCGAGCGCAGCCCGGTCGAGAGGCGCTCCCCAGAGGGCGACCAGATCTTCGGAAAGGGGCGCCCTGAGCGTAGTTGGCGCGCCCGTGGTCGGGTGGTCGAGCTCGAGCTCATAGGCGTGAAGAGCCTGGCGATCGTGGCCGAGCCGCCGCACGAGCTCATCGGTCATCCCGGTTTCGATGTAGTCGAGGAACGGCTGAGAGCCTTCGGGCCCGTAGAGCTTGTCGCCGACGATCGGGAAGCCAATCGCGCTCAGGTGGACCCTGAGCTGGTGCTGGCGGCCACTCTGCGGGGCCAAGGAGACGAGGGTGGCGTCTTCCTTGCGCGCAATCACTCGGTACCGGGTGACCGACGCGTAGCCCTCGCCTTTGGGGGTCACCTCCATCAGGATGTGGAGGCCCTCTTTGGCGCGGTCCATCGGCAGCTCGATACAGCCGTCGTCGTCGGGCATCACGCCGCGCACGATTGCGAGATAGCGCTTGCTGACGTGTCGATTCTCAAACGCGATCTTGAGCGTTCGTTCGGAGGCCCGCGTTCGGCCGCAAATGAGCAGTCCGCTCGTTTCGCGATCCAGCCGGTGTGCGATCTGCGGCGCGTCCTCCCCGAAGCGTTGCCGCAGGAGATAGGTCAGCGTGTTCTTGTGGTACGTCGCCGACGGGTGCACCGGGAGGCCCGAGGGCTTGTCGATTGCAAGAATCGCGTCGTCTTCATAGAGCACGTCGAAATAGAGCGGCACATTTGGCTCGGCGAACGGCGGGCGCACCAGGACGACGAGCTCCCCGTACCGAACCCGTTCGCTCGCACGGCGCCTGGTTCCGTCGGCCCGATAGGCGCACGAGCGGACGACCTCTTGCGCGCGAGTCCGGGAAAGCCTCGGAATGCGATGCTGGATGAACCTGTCCAGGCGCTGGCCGGCGTGCTCACGCGCCACGGGAAAGGTCAGGATGATCGAAGCGGGGTCGCATCCCGGCGGGAGCGGAGCCCTGGGACGCCTAGGCGGCCTTGACAACCTTACCCGAGCGGATGCAGCGCGTGCAGGCCGTCACACGGCGGATGTGACCGTCGACGAGTGCCCGAAGCGACTGCAGGTTGGGCTGCTGCCACTTCCTGGTCTTGATGTTCGAGTGGCTCACTTTGTGAGCCTTGTTGCGGTTCTTACCGCAGAAATCGCAAGTCTGTGCCATGGCCGGTTTCCGAGTCCTTAGGGAGCCGCGATGTAGCACCCGTATCGAGGGGTCGCAACAATGCGGCCTCGCGCCGGGGGCCGATCGAAGTTAAAACCAGGCTGAATGCGAGTGGCGGGCGCGATTACTGGGCTTTTGGTGCTCGGGGCTTTTGTAATTCCGAGCACCTACGGACCGAATCCGCAGATCGCCTCAGATGAGGGCGAAACGCGGCGGCCGCGGATCGTCTCCTCGGCGGAGCTCGACTTCGGTTCGGGCACGCTCAGCGGTCGAGTCTACGACCAGCGAGGGATGCCGCTCGAAGGGGCAGTCGTTTCGCTCGCGGGCAGTGGATTCTGGCCAGCACGCTCGGTGCGAAGCGGAGCGGACGGGCGCTTTCACTGGCCCGCCATCCCGGCGGGCATCTATGAGCTCCGCGTCGCCAAGGGAAGGCTCGTCGCCCCGCCTGTCGAGGGACTCATCCTGGACGCCGGGGCGCGGCGGGCGTTCGGCGTACAGCTCGCCCCAGGCTGGACTGTCGCCGGCCAGGTTGTCGATGGAGCGACCGGTCGAGCCGTTCGCGGCGCGGAGGTCACGATCGCCGCAGGCGCGCTCGGCCTGCACACACGCAAGACCCGGAGTGACGGACGGGGGCGATTCGAGCTCCCCGGAGTCGTCGGCGACACGCAGAGTCTCTACGTCGAGGCGGACGGCTACGTCGCAGCCGGTCCGCTCTCGCACGGGCCCTCGAACCCGCCGCTCACCGTTCAGCTCGAGCGGGCCGCATCGATTGACGGTCGAGTGGTCGACGAGCGCGGCTTTCCTATCCGAGGCGCCTTGGTCAGGGCCTTTGGCGAAGGAGAGATCCAGGGCCTCGAACTGGGCGCCGGTGACTCGCTCGGCACCACGACCGGCCCGGTCCCGCCGATTTCGGCCGCAGTGAGCGGCGGCCTCGCGTTCGTCCGGCAGGTCACTACCGGGCCTGATGG
>JBLYYU010000122.1:0-6290 GCA_048550275.1 Polyangiales bacterium | reverse complement strand
TCGATTGGGCGCTCGATGCGCCAATGTTCCTCGTGAAGCGCGACGGGAAGCCCTATTACAACACGGGGCAGACTTTTCGTTCGTTCATGGAAGACGGGTTCCACGGTGTCCGCGCCAACTACGGCGACTGGGTCGACCATCTGAGCACCTTGTTCCCCGAAGTCCGGCTCAAGAACACGCTCGAATACCGTGGCGCCGACGTGCAGCGTCCCGAGATGCTGTTCGCCCTCCCCGCCTTGTGGAAAGGCTTGCTCTACGACGACGCGAGTTTCGGCGGACTCGAAAGCCTGGTGGACGGCTGGTCGTTTCCCGATGTCGAGCGCCAGCGCGACGGGCTCGCCCGGCACGGCGTTCGCACCAGATTCATGAACCGGGACGCCGTCGACTGGGCGGGCGAAGTTCTGGAGCTCGCGGAGGCTGGCCTTCGCCGCATCGCGGACCTGAACGAAGCCGGTGAAGACGAGACGGTCCTGCTCCGACCCTTGCGTACCTTGCTCCAGGCCTCGCAGTGCCCGGCGGACGTTCTCTTGGAAGAAGTGGGTGACGAGCGCCCTTCGCGAGAAGCAGTGATTCGCGCCACTGCGCTCTAGTCGCTCGCAGGAACCGCCTCGTCGAGGGTCGGAAACGAAAGAAGCCTCGCGAGAAGTGCCGAACGTTCGACCATCTTGTCGAGCAACATGTGCTCATTGACAGCGTGCGCACCAGCACCCACTGCACCGAGGCCGTCGAGGGTGGGCGTGAACTGGCTTGTCGTGTTCCCGTCCGATCCGCCGCCTGCTGCTGCCTGATCGATTTCGATACCGAGCTCTCCTGCGCCGCGCCGAGCGAGCTGCCACAGGCGCTGATTGCCTGGGGTTCGTTCCATCGGAGGGCGCCGCACCGAGCCCGTGATCTCGACCTCAGTTCCTGGCGTTTCAGCCCGGATGCCGTGGATCACCTTCTCGATGTGCGCGGCGTCCTCCATCGTAGGAACGCGCACGTCGACGGACGCTTTGCTCTCTGGGGCGACCACATTCGCGCTGAGCCCGCCGTCGATAGTGCCCACGTTCACGGTCACGCCTTTTTCGGGATCATTGAGCGCGAAGAGCTTCTGAATGATGTGGGAGAGCTCCAGGATCGCGCTCGCGCCCTTGCCTGGATCGAGGCCAGCATGCGCCGCCTTCCCTCGGACAGTTATCGTGAAGCTGCCCACACCTTTGCGGGCAGTTTTCAGGTTGCCCTCAGGGCCGAGAGACGGCTCGAGGACGAAGCAACGATCGGCGCTTCGTGCAAAGCGTTTGATCACCCGAGTGGACTCGTGGCTGCCGATCTCTTCATCGGAGTTGATGAAAAAGACCGGCGTCACCGGCAATGCGCTCGCGCCGGACGCGGCAAGCGCCTCGATGGCGAAGAGACCCTGCGTGAGCCCCGCTTTCATGTCGTACGAGCCGGGCCCCCAAAAGGTCCCGTCTTCGCTCCTGGCGGGCATCGTCTCGAGTGTGCCAATCGGCCAGACCGTATCGCAGTGGCCGAGCAGAAGTTGATGTGGTCGATGGCGCGGACGGTCGGCCGGCATGGCGAGAAGCATCCCGCCACTGTCTTTGCCCGCGATGATCCGCGGGCGGAAGCTTCGCTTCGCAAACGCGTCGGACAGGAGATCCATGACGCGCAGCAAAGAACCGCGATCTCCTGACGGCGATTCGCAGAGGACCAGGCGTTCGAGGAGCTCAGCCATTTCGCCGCGATGGCTGTCGAGGTATTCGAGGAGACGTTCAGGAAGATCTTGCGACATCGTCCGAGCCTCAGCGCTTGAAGCCGACGTGGTACGGGAAGGCATTGGTCTGGACGATCTCGGCGAAGCGCCCCGGGTGCACGTACGCGAGCATCGGCGAATGCGCGATCATCTCTTGTGGATCCCGATCGTCGTCGCGAATGCTGTCTTCGGCCGCTGCCGCAGCCACGATTCGGCCGATGATCAAGCTGTTGGCACCGAGCCCATCGACGATGCGGTCGAGCTCGCACTCGAAGTGCATGTAGGCGTGATCGAGCAGAACACCATCGACCTTGGTTGCCGGGACCGTCGGAATCGCGCGAAGCGCATGCTTGTGGTCGTCATCGCAGCGCGGCGCCGCCGCCAGGCTCGTGAGGACGATTTGATCGGGCCGTGGGAAGCTCACGGTGAAGCAGCCTTCCCGCTTCACGTTCGCGTAGGTCGCGTGCGACGGCGTGCAAACGAACCCGTAGTGGTCCTCCCAACTAATCGGGATCGCCAGGTGCTTCGGCGCAAGGTCGTAGGTGCCGTCAGGTTCGCGGGTGCCAACGATGGTGAGCGGAGCGACCATGTAGACCTGCTCCCAAACCGGATGCTCGAGATCGAGTGGAGTCATAGCCCGCCTAGCATACCGAATCGGACATGGCCGGCGAGGCGATTGCGTGCCTAGGCGCGCGCAGGTTTGTGCGGCGCGGGCGCCTTGTCGCGCAACGTTTGCGCCTGATGCTTCAGTACCTGACCGAGCACGTTACCCTTGAGCACCGCGGAGCTGCAGATCAGCCCCCCCATCAATGCACCGACCACGCCGGCAGAAACGACGTCCGCACCGGTGAGGTAGAGGCCCTTGATCGGTGTCCTGGGCCGGAGCCAGCGTTGCTCGAAGCGGCTTCCATCGTGCGAAAGGCCGTAGATCGCCCCTTTGGGGTGCGCCGCAAAGTTCTGCGTCGACAAAGGTGTAGAGAGCTCGGCGATTTCGACGTGACCGCGGGTCCCAGGCGCATGCTGGTAGACGACGTCCAGCAAGCGCTCCGAGAGGCTGGCCTTGAGCTCGTCGTATTCCGCGCCCCGCTTCTTCCAACTCGTGTTCTCCCAGCGCGCGAAGGAGTCGTACGAGCCCATGGTAACGGCCTCGACCGTCGAACGTCCGGGGTACCGGCGCTGGAAATCCGGATCCTTCGCGGACGGAAACGAAAGGTACACGAGCGGGAAAGGAGCGTTTACATCTTTGAGGAAGCGTCCGAAGTTCTCTTCGTGCCGGTGATTCTGATAGACCCAGAGGTTCGTCTTTTCGAGACCGAGCTCTTCGGTCGTGCCCTGCAAGCCGACGTAGAGTGAAAGGTGCGCGACGGAAGTCCCCAAGTCCTTGGCCCTCGCCGCATAGCCAATCGACTCGGCTAGCTCTTTGGGGACCAACTTCTCGAACGTGTTGATGACGCCCGCGTCGCTGATGATCGTCGGCGCACGAAGCTCGCGTCCGTCGTTGACCTTCACACCAACCGCTTTGCCGCCTTCGACGAGGATCTCGGTTACCTCGGCGTTGGTTACGACTTCACCGCCTTCCCGTTCGATGACGGGAAGAATGGTCTCCGCGATCCTGGCAGACCCGCCGACCGGGTACGCGGCCCCTCGAAAATAGTGCGCGACCACCATGGAGTGGATGAAGAAGCTGCTCTCGGCCGGAACCAGGCCGTAGTCGCCAAATTGGCCCGTGAGGACCCCGATGAGCTCCTGGTTTTGCGTGATCTCTTCGAGGACCTCGCGCGTGGTTCGGAGCGCTTCTTTGGTGACACCCCGTCGCATCATTCCGCCGAAAAGCTTCGACACGAAAGGAGGCATGGCCTTTTCGGCGAAGAACATCTGGGCCTTCTTCACCGTCGCGATCACCTTCTCCAGGTACTGGTTGATCGCGTCCTTCTCTTCGGGGAAATACTCGTGCATCTGCGCGCGAAACGCTTCGAAGCCCTTCACGAGATCATAGGCGTTGTCGCCTAGGATGATCCGGTCGTAGACGTCGCCCATGTCCGCCCAGTCGAGCTCGCCGTCGGTGATGAAATCGAACATCCGGCGAGCGTTCGCCTTCGGATGGTTGACATCCCCGATGTAGTGGACGCCGACATCCCATTCGTAGCCGGGCCGGCGAAAGGTGTGTGTGAACCCCCCGGCCGTGTAGTGCTGCTCGAGAACGAGCACGCGTTTTCCAGCCAGCTTGGCGAGAGTGGCGGCCGTGGCGAGGCCTCCGATGCCCGAGCCGATGACGATGGCGTCCCAAGTCTCGGCGAGGCCCGGGTGCTGCTTGTACGATGTTCCGATTCGCATGTCGCTCTCCTATGTGCGCATCACTGCGCCGCTTCCGGCCTTTCGAAAACCGATGAAACCAAATCATCCAATGTGCAGCCCATCAAGAGCTTGCCTGCGAGGTGTAGTGAAACCAGGCCGTGAACCTGGGCCCAGAGCATGTGCGCGCGCCGAAGCGGTTCACCCGGCAAGATGCCCGCGTCCACGGCGTCCGTTACCGCCGAGTGTAGATAGGAAAAGGCGCGCGTCTGCTCGGTGTCTAGCTCCGGGTAGCTTCCCGCGGGCGCCTGCAAGCTGTCGAACATCGCGTGGTACGCGTCCGGCTCGTCGAGCGCGAAGCTGACGTATGCCGCGGCGAGCCTGCGCAGTGCGACCGAAGGGTCGTCGATTCCAGCGGTCGCATCCCGCAGGACGTCCGCAAACCTCCGAAACGCTTCGGTCCGCACCCTGGCAAAGAGCTCTTCCTTGTTCTCGAAGTAGCGATAGGGCGTCATCGGGCTGACCCCGAGCTCCTTGGCCACCGAACGGAGCGTCACCCCCGGGTAGCCGCGCTCGGCGAAGAGCTTCGTAGCGGCGGCCCCGGCACGGCCTCGAAAGGCATCCAGCTCCTCTATCGTTAGCGCAGCCCTAGGCATGAGCAGCGGCTTACGATGTAAATTTTACGTTGTCAAGGAGACTCGGACTGGGTTCCGACGACCGGCGTTCCCTACTTCAGTGTGACCTTGGCCCAGGCGCGCTTGCCGGCTTTGACCGTGTAGCTGCCCTTCGCGAGCCTGGCCTGAGGATCCGCAACGCGATTTCCGTCGATTTCGACGCCGCCCTGCTGAATTCGGCGGCGCCCGTCGCTCGAGCTCTTCACCAAGCCAACGTCACTCAGGAGCTTTGGAAGCCAGATCTCGTCCTCATCGAGGACAACTTCGTGCTCCGGCATCTCGTCCGGAACCTGCCGCTTCGAGAACTGGGCCAGCCAAGACGCCTCGGCCGCGTTCGCCTGCTCGGCGTCGTGATATCGGGTGACGATTTCTTTGCCGAGAGCGAGCTTCACATCGCGTGGGTTCATGTCCCCCGAGGCGCAGGCGCGCTTGCGGCGTTCGATCTCGAGCGCCGGCTCGGAAGAGAGCAGCTCGTAGTAGCGCCACATCAAGTCGTCCGAGATGCTCATCAGCTTGCCGAACTGCTCCTTGGGCGGCTCGGCCACGCCGACGTAGTTGTCGAGCGACTTGCTCATCTTGGCGCCGATGATTTTTCCGTTTTCCGATCGAGCGTTGATGCCTTCCAAGATCGGCGTCGTCATTACGATTTGGGGGCGTTGCCCCATCTCGCGCATGATCTCTCTGCCCACGAGCAGATTGAAAAGCTGGTCGGTCCCACCGAGCTCGACGTCGCACTCGAGCACGACCGAATCGTATGCCTGCGCCAGTGGATACAGAAGCTCGTGCAAGGAAATGCTCTGGTGCTCCGACCAGCGCCGCTTGAAGTCGTCGCGCTCCATCATGCGCGCCAGGGTGTACTTCCCGGCGAGCCGAATCACGTCGTCGAAGGCCATTTTTCCGAGCCACTCGCCATTGTAGACAATCTGAGTGCGCTCCCGATCGAGGATCTTGAAAGCCTGCTCGGCATAGCTTCGTGCGCCTTCGAGAATCTCATCGCGGGTCGGCACCGGGCGCGTGCTGCTCCGGCCGGAGGGGTCCCCAATCTGCGCCGTGAAGTCGCCGACGATGAACACGATCTCATGCCCGAGCTCCTGGAACTGTCGCATCTTGTTGAGGAGGACCGTGTGACCTAGATGCAGGTCCGGCCGAGTCGGGTCGAAGCCCGCCTTGATCTTGAGTGGCTTGCCAGTGCTCAAGCGCTCGAGCAGCTCCGACTCGACGTGCAAGTCGACTACCCCGCGCTTGAGCTCGGTGAGCTGCGCTTCGGCTTTCATCACCCGCCTCTACTCGCCAGTGTCGGCGGTGTCGGCGGTGTCGGAGGGATTGCCATTGACGAGCTCCTTGAGCTCTTTGCCAACCTTGAAGAACGGCAGACGCTTCTCAGGAACCGGCACCGGTTTCCCCGTACGCGGATTGCGTCCGCTGTACGACTTGTACTCTCGAACCGTGAAGCTACCGAAGCCGCGGATTTCGATCCCCTCCCCCTGCTCGAGTGCCGACGTCATTGCGTTGAACACGCAGTTCACAACTTGTTCGGCTCGGCTTTTGGTGATCTTCGTCCGCTGGGCTACAGCGTCGATGAGCTCCGATTT
>JBLYYU010000121.1:0-22839 GCA_048550275.1 Polyangiales bacterium | reverse complement strand
TCACCGAGGTGGATGGGGTCGACCATTTCGCCATGGGAGCGCTTCGGCGGCGATTCGTTTCCAAGGAAGAGGGCGTCGGTAGCGCCAGGTTCGTCCGTTTGCTGGACCAGCCGCACACGGCCGAGATCGCGGTGACGGTGCTCGACGATTTCCAGGGAAAGGGGCTCGGCACGGTCCTTCTGCAGAGGCTCATCGAAGCGGCTTGGGAGCGAGATATCCGCTGGTTTCGCAACGAGTTGCTCGCCGAAAACGCGGCTTCGAGAAAAATGATCGAAGGCTTGAGCCCCGAGGTTCGCTTCCGTGCCGCCGGCGACGGCGCGATCGTCGCCACGATACCGGTGCCGGAGCCGGATCATACGCCCACAGCCCCCGGTTTCTTCGCCGGGACGGCGGTACAGAAGCTTCTCTCCTACGTCGCCCGATCGAAAGTGTCGGTTCGCCCCGGAGCAACACAGCCGCCTGGGCCGCCGGCCTAGGAAACCTGGACCGGGAACATCATCGGCGCGCGCACCTCGAGCATGCGTTCGGCGTCCGTGAGGGTGCCGACGATGCGAAGCGCGAAAGGAAACGCCGTGCCCGGCCCGCGGCTCGTGATGAGATTGCCGTCCGCGACCACAGGGTGATCGCTGTAGTCGCCCCAGTCATCGAGCGCATCCCTCGCGCTTGGATGGCTGGTTAGTTGGCGGCCGCGGAACACGCCATGGGCTTTGAGCGCGATCGGCGCGGCGCAAATCGCAGCGACCCAGCGACCGCTCTCTTCCTGGGTCCGCAGAAGCTCCCCCACGCGTTTGGATGCGGCGAAGCGCTGCGCACCCTCTGCCCCGCCGGGGAGGACGAGCACGTCGAATGCCCCGTCGACGTCATCGAGCGCAGCGTCGGGCGTAACCATGACGCCTCGGCTGCACTGAATCGGTTCCGCTCCGTCCACCCCAGCGACGACCACCCGAATTCCGCCACGGCGCAGCACGTCGATGCTGATGACCGCTTCCATTTCCTCGCTGCCCTTTGCCAGAATGACGAGCGCGCTTGGTTTGTCGCTCATTGCAGGCCCTCGCAGTTCCGAGACTTGTCGGACTTGCAGATCTCGGCGATTCGCTGTCGGAGCGCGGATTCGAGCTTCGTGAGGCCTAGGCTCTTCGCTAGGTCGATGGCTGCCGCGGCGCTCAGTCGGTCGACCACGAAAGCCTTCAAACCGAGCAATGCGCTGACGCGCTGCCCGCTGACGCAGTGAACGACGGCGGGCAGTGCGTCGCGTTCGGCGAGCGCCTTCCCGAGTGTTCGCGCGTTTGCTTCCGTGAGCCCCGCCGGGCCCGCCACCGGGATCGAGACGAACTTCATTCCCAGACGCTCGACCAGGGCCTGCTCGCCTTCGTCGCCCGTCTCGCTTTCGGTGCGCAGGTTGATGACCGTTTGATAGCCGGCGTCGCGAATCGCTTTGAGTTGCTCCGGCGAGGGTTGCCCGCCGACGAGCAGCCCGTCCTTCGTGACTTTGGCGTTCGGGATCGAAACGAGCGGGGGTTTGCTCTCGATCTGTTTCGGGGCGTTCGGTTTGTCCGGTGTGCCGTCTGCACTTGCGAGCAGAGGCGAGCCGAACCAGCCGACCGCCAAAGCCAGAAAGGCAACGAGCTGCGAGTGTTTGAACATGCTTGACCTCATCCGATGCTGTGGCCCCTCGGGGCGGGCGCCGTCAAGCGCGCGCCACTTCGATTCACGAATCACCTCACGCCCTTGCCGCTGCTAATCGCGCGAGCCGCCACTCGACCGGAATACACGCAGCCACCTAGGAAGGTCCCTTCGAGCGCGCGCTTTCCGTGCATCCCGCCGCCGCCGAAGCCGCAGGCCTCGCCCACGGCGAATAGATTGGGGATCGGATCGCCCTGCGTGTTGAGAACCTTCGCATCGAGATCGACTTGTATCCCGCCGAGGCTCTTCCGAGTGAGGACCTGTGTGCGGATGGCGATGAGCGGCATGGCGTCGGGGTCGAGAATCGGCGCCATGTTGCAGGTGCGCAGCCGGTCGCCGAGATACTGTCGCACATGGGCGATTCGGCGCAGCTGATCGTCATTCTGGAACTTGCTGCCCCGCCGGATGTTGGCGTCGTACTCGGTGATCTCTCGTTCGAGGAGCCTGGCATCGACGTCTTTGCTGCCCGTGAGTGCGTTCATCTTGTCGGCGAGCTCGGTCACGCTTCCGGCGGTGACGAAATCGGGGCAGTGATCGATGAACTCCTGAACTTGCTCGCCGTTTCCTTGAAGGAGCCGCAGAACGAAGGACAGCATCTTCTTCTCGCGGACCGCCTGGTTGAATTCGGCGCCCGAAACGGAGAACTCCTTGTCCGCGATCTTTCGGTTCATCACCTGCCAGGAGTACTTCTTTTCTTCGCGGCAGATCTGCTCGATTAGGAGCAGCGTGTCGTAGGAGCCCACGAGCGGAGGGTCGACGAAACGCCGGCCCTGATAGCTCACCCAAAGCGGCGATTTCCCAGGCACCAGGCTTAGGCCGTGGTTTGGGAAGAGCGGCGCCCAATGGCGGACTCCCGCGGCGTAGTTCCACATCTTTTCGAGATGCGTGATGTTTGCTCCGAGCTCCTCCGCGCGCTCGAGGAGCTTCCCATCGGCCTCGGGAAACGAACCATTGAGCATGGGTTCGGGCGGCTCGCCCCATTGATCTCGCGGCCAGACCTCGCGCACCTTGTCGAGGTTCCCGGCGATGCCGCCGGCCGCGATGACGACCGCGTCGCCTCGCGCTTCAAACGAGCCGGAGCCGTGGGTGCCGTGGCAGCCGACGACCTGCCCGCCTTCTTGAGTCAGCCCATCCACGCGATGATCGAAGTGAAGCTGGAGTCGACCGGCGCTCTCGTGCTCCTCGAGCCGCGGAATGAGAGCGAGGATGATCCCTTCGCCGGTGCCCCAGACGATGTGGAAGCGCGGCACCGAGTTGCCGGGCACGAAGTAGCCGCGTTCGGTCCAGTTGACCGCGCGGAAGAAGCTCACGTCCCGTTCGGCGAGCCAGTCGCGCACCTCTTCGGTGCAGCGATTGACGTAGGCCTCCGCCCATCGATATGGCCAGATGTCATTTGGATCGAGCTCGCCGTAGCGAACCCAGTCGCGCATCGCCAGCTCGACGGAGTCCTTGATGCCGTTCTTCCGTTGCTCCGGTGAGTCGACGAAGAACATCCCGCCGAAGGACCAGGTAGCCAAGCCGCCGAAGCGATCGCGCGGCGCCGCGTCGAGAATGACCACGCGCTTGCCCGCATCGAGAAGCTCGAGCGCGGTCACCATTCCTGCGAGACCGGCGCCGATGACGACGACCTCTGCGTTGTAGTTCGTTCTTGCTGGCATGAAGACGGCGAATCATATCAGATCGCTTCCGGCCAAACAGGTTCATTCCGAACGCGTTTCGTTGGATCCCGAGACTGAGACTCGGGAGCCGCAGGGCGGGGCGCCCGAGGCGTGCCGGACCCCAGGAAGTCCGTGACTCGAGCGGCGATCACGGATGAGCTTGCGCGCGGGGGCTGGGATTGTACGGTCGTCGCCGGAGGAACGATGCGAGATCTCGAGGGCAAAGTCGCGGTGGTCACTGGAGCCGGGCACGGAATCGGGCGCGAAACCGCTCTGGCGCTGGCCGCCAAGGGCTGTCGTCTTGCGCTCTGCGACGTGAACGAAGCCGCGCTCGAAGGCGCGCGCCACGAGATCGAACAAAGCGGTGCCACAGTCACTGCGCATCAGGTCGACGTCTCGGACAAAACGCAAATGGAAGCCTTCGCGGCGGACGTGCAGGCAGAGCACGGTGCCGTGAACATTCTCATCAACAACGCGGGCGTCACCGTCTACGCGTCGTTCGAAGAGCACAGCGTCGAAGACATCGAGTGGATCCTCGGGGTGAACCTCTGGGGTGTGATCTACGGCTGCAAGTTCTTCCTTCCGTATCTCAAGGCCGCGGGTGAGGGGCACATCGTCAATCTATCGAGCGTCTTCGGCATCATCGCGCCGCCGCTTCAAACGAGCTACGTGGCCAGCAAGTTCGCGGTGCGCGGGTTCAGCGAGTCGCTGCGGGCAGAGCTCGCTGAGGACCACGTAGGCGTCACTTCGGTCCATCCCGGTGCAATCAAGACCAACATCATTCAGAACGCTCGCTTGGTGACCGACTCCCACGAGCCGCTTCGGAAGTCGACGCAGGAGTTGTTTGACCGACTCGGTACGACGCCGGACGTCGTTGCGGCCCGGATCGTGAAGGCGATCGAATACAATTCGCCCCGCGTACTGATCACCAAGGAAGCGCGCGTGGCCGATGCGCTCAAGCGGCTGATGCCGGCGACCACGGATGGGATCGTGGCCCGAGTCTTCAAGCGCCTTTCTCCGTAGCCGCCGTGTCAGGTCTTCGCCGCGAACGATTCGGGGACTTCTCGGTCCTCCACCGCGAACAAAGCCGTGAGGGTGGCGCGAGCGTTCATTTCGCGCACGCGACCGGGTTCAACGCGGAAACGTATCGCGCCTTCGCCGACATGCTCGACCCGGCGATCGACCTGTGGATGATGGATGCGCGCGGGCACGGGATGACTCGGGCGCCAGCGAATCCCCGCAAGCTCCGCTCCTGGCGCCCTTACCGGGGCGACCTCCACGCGTTCGTGCAAACGCTCCGACGGCCAGTGGTTCTCGCCGGCCACTCGTTTGGCGGCACGGTGAGCATGGAGCTCGCGGCGCTCCGGCCCGACTTGGTTCAGGGCCTGGTGCTCGTCGACCCGGTACTCGTGCCGCCGCGACTCATTCCGATGATGGCGGTGACGCGGACACTGGGTTTGTCTGAACGGATGGTTCCAATCGCCAAGATGGCCGCGCGTCGCCGCATGGAGTTCCCCTCCAAAGAGGCGGCCGCGGAGAACTACGTAGGGAAGGGCGCATTTCGAACCTGGCCCCGCGACTGGATCGACGCCTACATCGAGGGCGGCACGATCACCACCGCGGCTGGCACGGTGAGACTGAGCTGTGATCGCGCCTGGGAGAGCAGGTCCTTCGCGTCTGCCACGGTGAGCCCCTATCGCGCGCTTCGAAAGGTTCGATGTCCGATCACCTTGATCACGCGCGCGCAGAGCGCGCCGCCGTTTACTCACGACGCGCGAGCGGCTTTCATGCGATGCAGACCCGACACGCGCCTCCTCATTCTCGAAGACGCCACGCACTTCATCCCGATGGAACACCCGGACATCGTCGTCGAGGAAATCGAGCGGATGGCTGGGCTGGTCTCCTCAGAGCTCCGATAGCTCGCGCTCGAAGCCGCCGGACAGAATTGGAAAGCGACACCAGGTCTTGGGATCGAGGTTCTTGTCGTCGACGTGGAACGATGGCGCGTATCGTTCGCGTTTCCATTGGTTGCGTGACCAAAGCTGGAAGAAGCGCTTCACCCAGGCGCGGAGGGTTTCTTCGTCGTATTGTGCAAAATCGCTGCGCAGTATTTCTAGGCAGTCCGCTGGAGGGAGCTTGTCGCCGATCGCGAGTCGCTCGATGACGTCGAGCACCGGATAGGGCATCAGGTCGCCCTCGTCGGTCTGGTCGCTTCCCTTCGGGCGAAGCTCCGCCGTGGGCGTCTGCACGTTGATCGCGTGTAGGGCCGGGATCGGCTTCATCCCCTCGGGGCCGGCGGTCTCGAGCCAGCGAAGCCAGTGACGAAGGAAGGCCTTGTCGATGCCGGCGATCGGGCTCAGGCCGCCGCAGGTGTCGCCGTCCATCGTGGCGTAGCCGACGGCGGCCTCGGAGCGGTTGCTGGTCGAGAGGAGCAAGGCGCCTCGCATGTTCGCGAGCATCCAAACGCTTGGACCACGCGCGCGGGCTTGGATGTTCTGCAATGTGATGTCGTCCTGTTCCCAGGTGAGCGGACGCTCGACCGCGCTCGAAATCAGATGCTCGTAAGCGTCGACGATGTGCTGGACGTCGAGAATGTAGAATGTCGCGCCCAGCGCTTCGGCGAGCCCGGTTGCGGCGTTACGCGTGACGTCGCCGCTGTTGTCGGTCGGCTGGTACGCACAGCAGAGGAGGGTTCGGACCCAGGTCCTGGCGTCTGGCTCGGGCTTCATGCCGATTTTCGACGCGAAGCCATCAGCGCCGAGCTCTCCGAGCGCACGATCGACCATCAGCGAGACCAGGCATGCCGTCGCTGCGGAGTCCGCACCTCCGCTGATGCTCAGGACGAAGCCCCGCGAGTGGCTTTTCCGTAGATAATCGAAGAGCGCGAGCGTGAGCGCTCGCGTGAATTCTTCTTCTTTGTGGTGCTTGCTGCTCTCCCAGGTCAGTTCGGCCGGCTCAGTTCGCTCCATTCGCGCGCGAGGAAATTCGAACCCGACGCTGATCTTCTTGGCGCCGGGGTCGGTTCGATCGGCCTGGAAGCTCGTAGTGCGCACCTGCTCGGTTCTCGAGGCTTCCACATCGATGACCGCCGTCGTCAGGACCGAGCTATCGAAGGTCAAACGCGGCGACTGCGCGAGCAACTTTCCATTCTGCGCGATGTAGCAGCCGCCGTCGTAGATCACGCGGCCGGCTTCGTTGCCGAGCAGGTTGGCGTAGAGATAGCTCACCGCCATCGAACGCGACCCCTCGAGCACCAGGCGCTCACGCACTTCGTGCTTTCCGAAAGCAAAGTGGCTGGCGCTCGGGTTCACGATGATATCCATCGCGTGCCCGTCGAGCGCGCCGCGACGCTGCGCGACCCAGGCGTCTTCGCAGATCTCGAAGCCGACACGCACTCCGGAGAAATCAAAGAACACGTCACCGAACGGATAGCTCTCGCCGTCGCGCTCGAGCTGGACGACCTGGTGGTTCGGCCAGGGCTTGAACCAACGCGGCTCGTAGTGGAGGCCTTCGCCCGCCAGATGTTCCTTGGCTGCAAACCCCGCGATGCGGCCGTCGGCGACCACGCATGCCGTGTTGTAGAGACCGCCCCGCCTGCGAATCGGCATCCCGATGCTCACGACCATTCCTCCGGTCTGAGGCAGGAGTGCCATCAGCATCGACCAGGCGCGCTTTGCGACGTCCGGACCGAGGAATGCATCTTCACAGCCGTAGCCCGTGGTGCAGAGCTCGGGCAGGACGAGCAAGGACACCTCTTCGGCGCGCGCTTGCCGGAGGACGGCTTCGATGCGGTCCTGGTTGCCGGCCCAGTCGAGCGGCGTCTGATTCAACGACGCGGTCGCGACCTTGATCGGGATCATGCATCATCTCTAGCACCGCTCCGTGCTCGGGATCCCCTTTGACGATTGACCGAGAGGGGGAGCCGGCGTATGTTAATTTCACAGACCGTCACTTTCCGCCAAGTCGAGTAATGTATGGCTTTTCATCAAGCGCCCCCAAGCCTTGGAAATCAATACGATTCTGACGCGCTTCTCCAAGAGTACCTGGAGCGCACCCTGCCCAGCGAGCTGCTGAAACGCTTCGAGCCGGAGTACCGGGAGCTGGGCGAGCTCAACGGGGGCGAGCTCTACCGACTCTCCTTGGCCGATCTCGAGAACGAACCCGTGCACACCGTTTGGGACCCCTGGGGCAATCGTATCGACGAGGTCGAGGTCACCGAGGTTTGGAAGCGCGCGCAGGTCATCTGCGCGGAGCACGGCCTCGTCGCTGCTGGCTATGAATCGGAGCTCGGGGCGCACGCTCGCATTCATCAGCACATCTTGAACTATGTCGCGCAGGCCTCGCTCGACACCTACAACTGCCCTCTGGCGATGACCGATGGGGCCGCGCGCACGCTGCTCGACTCCGGCAATCAAGAGCTGATCGACCATGCCCTTCCGCGCCTCTTGTCGCGCGATCCGGAAACGATGTGGACGAGCGGCCAATGGATGACCGAGCGCATCGGAGGCTCCGACGTCGGACAGACCGAAACGGTTGCTCGGCGAGATGGCGACCGTTGGCGTCTGTACGGCACCAAATGGTTTACCTCCGCGACGACTGCAGACATGGCGCTGACGCTGGCGAGGCCCGAGGGCAACCCACCGGGCGGCCGCGGACTGGCAATGTTCTACCTAGAGCTTCGCGACGAGGAAGGGAAGCTCCAGAACATCCACATCAATCGTCTCAAAGACAAGTTCGGAACGCGCAAGCTTCCGACAGCCGAGCTCACCTTGGACGGCGTGCTCGCCACGCCGGTGGCCGGCCTCGAGAACGGAGTTCGCAACATCACGCCGATGTTGAACGTGACGCGGACTTGGAACGCCGTCGCTGCGGTTCTCGGGATGCAACGGGCCGTAGCGTTGACCCGCGACTACGCGAAGAAGCGAGAAGCATTCGGCGCGGCTCTCATCGACAAGCCGCTGCACATCGATACGATGGCGGAGATGGTCGCGGAGACGCAGGGTGCGTTCCTGCTGGCGTTTCGTGTGGTCGAGCTGCTCGGACGCATCGAAGCGGGGGAGGCGAGTGATTCTGAAGAACTGCTGAGCCGATTGCTCACGCCCATCGGGAAGCTCTCGACGGGCAAGCAGGCGGTCACCGTAGCCTCAGAGGCGCTCGAGTCCTTCGGTGGCGCCGGCTACGTCAACGACACCGGCCTTCCGAAGCTCCTCGCCGATGCGCAGGTTCTCCCGATTTGGGAGGGGACGACCAACGTTCTGTCGCTCGATACGCTTCGGGCGCTCAAGCAAGATGGCGTCTGGGAGGCTTTCGTCGAAGAGATTGGTGCGCGCCTCGACGCGGCGAGCGATCCCCGGCTTCTCGGCGCAGTCGAGCGCAGCCAGGCCGCAGTCCAACATGCTGGCCAATGGCTTCAAGAGGCTTCCGCGGAGCGGGCGGTTCTCGAAGCCGGCGCACGCCGTTTCGCGATGACGCTTGGCCGCGCGACCGAGCTTTCGCTTCTGGCGGACCACGCGCAATGGTGTCTCGACCAGGGGAAGGGCGATCGCGCGCTAGCCGCGGCACGTCGCTTCTCTCGCTCCCGGATCGACCTCATCGAGGACGAGGACACGCTCGCCGAGAGCCGCTCGTTGATCTGATCGCCGTTCGAAGTGCAGAGCCGCTGACTGCGCGGGTCAGTCGAGCGACGGGTGCCCGGCAGGATCGATCGGAAGGGGAAGGCCGCTCGGCACCTCTGCGGGACGCACCACTGCGCGAGTCTCGTCACGCAGCGATTTGTCCACGAAGATGGTGATCAAGTGCAGGTCCTCTTCGGTGAACGGCTTGCCAGTTTGCTCCAGCTCGTGTCGAATCGCGGCTGATGGGGTCTTGACCGAACCATCGTGAAAGTAGGGTTCGGTCGCCGCCAAGTTCCGCAGCGACACGGACCTGAACTTGCCGCGATCCTCTTCGAGCCCGGTGTGCTCTTCGCGCCCATCGTCGACGATGCCATCGATGGCTGGCAAATTTCGGTCGGCGAAGATTTCCGACTCGAACATCGGCGGCGTGTGGCACTCGTCGCAGCCCATTTCCGCAAAGCGGAACATGCCCTCGATTTCGTCCTCGCTCATCAATTCGGTCCTGCCTTCGGCGTAGCCGTCGTAGCTCGAGCGATTCGAAATGATGGTTCGCTGATACGCCGCGAGAGCCGAGGCCAGATTGTCGATGCTGACTACCGGATCGTCTGGGAAGGCTTCTTCGAAGCGCTCGACGTATTCGGGAATGTCGGAAAGCTCAGCGAGTAGTGTCTCCTCGTCGACGGAGAGCTCGTCGTCTCCAAAGAGAGGGCCGAGCGCCTGCTCTTCGAGCGTCTGTTCACGCCCGTCCCAAAGCAGACTCGGACGGAATGCCATGTTGAAGAGGGCTGGCGAGTTGCGGCGCATGTTGTTGGGACCCACACGGCGCGGACCTGCGTTGAGCCCGGCTCCGTGACCGATGGCGCGCGGAATTCCATCGCCCATGCCCCAGTGCTCGCTGTGACAGGTCACACAGGCGGTTTCATGGTCCGCCGAGAGAAGCGGGTCGAAGAACAGAAGCCGTCCCAGCTCGATCCTCGCTTCCGGAACGTCGTTCATGATCTCAGGGAGAGCGGGAAACTCCGTCACGGGCCAAGGCGTAGCGTCACGGGTCTCGGAAGCTCCCGAATCGCTGCAGCCAAGGGCGAGGATGGCGAGCAGCAGCGCGGTCGCGGTATGCCGAGGCATGATCAGCGACTGCCCGGTGGGTCGACTGGGAGAGTGAGGCCGCTTGGCACTGCGAGTGGACGTATCGCCTGTCGCGTCTCGTCCCGTAGAGTCTTGTCGACGAAGAGGGTGATGAGGCGCACGTCGTCGTCCGTGAACGGCATGCCGCTCTGCTCGAGCTCGTGCCGGATGGCTTCCGACATCTTCGTGATCGAACCATTGTGGAAGTAGGGCTCGGTGAACAGGAGGTTTCGCAGGGACACCGTCCGGAACTTGCCGCGATCTTCTTCGAGCCCGGTGCGCTCCTCGAGGCCATGGTCGACGATGCCTTCGACCTCGGGCACGTTTCGGTTGGCGAACGTTTCAGATTCGAAGAGAGGCGGAGTGTGACAGCCGTCGCAGCCCATCTCCGCGAATCGGAACATGCCTTCGACCTCATCGTCGTTCATCAGGTTGTACCTGCCCTCGACGTAAGCATCGTAAGTCGACCGGTCCGAAATGAGCGTCCGCTGGTACGCGGCGAGAGCCGAGGCGAGGTTGTCGATGGTCACTTGCGGATCATCGGGGAAGGCTGCTTCGAAGCGCTGCACGTATTCCGGAATGCCCGCGAGATCTTCGACGACCGTCGCGGGATCGGCGCTCATTTCGTCCTCGGCGAACATCGGGATCAGCGCCTGCTCTTCGAGCGTCGTTGCGTCCCCGTCCCAAAGCAGGCTCTCCCGGAAGGCGAGGTTGTAGAGCGCGGGGGAGTTGCGCCTCAGCTCGTTTGGGCCCCGGCGACCGGGCCCGGAGAGTAGGCCGGCCCCATGGCCTACGGCGCGCGCGATCCCGTCGCCCATGCCCCAGATCTCGCTGTGGCAGGTCGCACACGCGGTTTCCTTATCGATCGAGAGGACCGGATCGAAGAACAGGAGATGGCCGAGCTCGACCCGGGCCTCCGGGACATCGTTCATGACTTCCGGAAGCTCGGGGAACGCCGTAACGGGCCAAGGCGTAGGACTACTTGTTGCGCCTGTCCCTCCGGACTCGCCACAGGCTGTAACGAGCACGGCAAGGAGCAGAACAGCTCCTGCGCGCCTAGTCACTAGGTGCCGCCCGCGCCGCCCGCGCCGCCCGCGCCGCCCGCGCCGCCCGCGCCGCCTTCGCCGCCTGCACCGCCGCTGCCCTGATTCGAGCAGTTCGGGATGTCTGGGAACAGGACGGGCAGGATTGTGATCCAGTCGTAGAGGATGTCGTATCCGTCATCGTCGATCGTGCTTCGACCAAGCGGCGCCATCATTTCGCCCGGCGTCACCGAGTCGATGCGGCAGAGCATGATGGAGTTCTCAGGCTCGCCCGGGACGATGTCGTCCGTTGCGCCCTCGCAGTTCCTCACGCCGCCCGCGGAGGTCGGAACCTTGCAGACGCCCCACTTCTTGAAGTCTTCATCGCTGGGGTCTGTCGGATCCATGCTTGCGTAGTCGAGGTAGATCCCGGTGCCGTCTGCTTCGCCGTCAGGGGCGTGGCAATGGGCGCAGTTGGAATCGAGATAGGAGCGTGCCGCTTCGTGGATGCATTCCGGGGTTTGACACGCTTGGGTGTAGAGGACCGGGTCGACGAAAGTCGTGCGCAGCTCTTCAGGTGGCGGCTCCGGTGTCAGCATGCCGAGCTCGAAGAGCTGATCGACTTGGTTGGCGATGTCGGCACCTTGGTAGTCGTTGCCCCGGTTGAGCATGCCCGTCGATGGGCCGAGCGTGCGCGTGTCCGTTCCGTGGCAGCGTCGGCACGCACCGTTCGAGGGCACGCCGTAGTCCGGTATGGTTTCCTGAACGTTGTCGCAGCTCGCGCCGCCGCAATCTTCGTCGGTCTCGCACGAGCTCTGATCGTTCGAGCATTCCTTCTTGAACGGGTCGGTGTAGGTAACCGAGACCGTCACGCCGCCAGACTTGCAGACGGCGTCTGTCATCTCGTCTTCGTAGACGTAGACGTGGAGTTGCCAGCAAGTCGGCGCACCGCCACAGCTCAGGCGGTCGTCTTCGGCATTCACGTGCACCAAGAGGCGGGTTTCGACGAGCTGGTCGAGGCCGTCGGTCTCTGGGTCCAGCATATTCGGCGGGTAGGCGAAAGTCTTCGCGTAGATGGTGCCGACCGGGCTCTGCCATCGTTCGGTATCGTTGAAGTACTCGATTTTGCCGCCCTTGGTCAGGGTGACGAAGCGGAACTTCAGCGCATCGTCGGTGAACAGCGGCGCCGTCACGTCGAATGGGATGACGTCTTCCTCGGGGACCTGTTTGCGAATGTCGCTGAACAGGTTCCAGTCCGAGAGCAGCGGAGGAACGCTCGAGTGGCAGGTACTCGCCACGCTTCCGCCAGTGCCACCTTCTCCGCCCATTCCGGCTTCACCGCCGGCGCCGCCCATTCCGGCTTCGCCGCCCATTCCGGCTTCACCGCCGACGCCGCCAGCGCCGGCGTCACCGCCAGAGCCACCGGCGTCGGTGGAGTCGCTGTCGCAGCCAACGGCTACGACGAGGAGGGAGATGGAGAACAGTAAGGTAAGTGTCTTCTTCATTTGGAATTCCTGCCCTGTGCTTGGTCTGTGCTGGGTTCTACTCGCGATCGCAGAGTCGACCGGTGGTGTCGGTCGTGTTGTTGGTGGCAAGGCATCCGGCGTACGCGACGTCGGGGGTTACGCCCTGGCACATGTTCTGGCTCAGGTCGCGATACGTGCCATCGAAGTCTGCGCCAAGACAGATCTCCGGGTCGTCGACACCTTCGCGGATCTGACCGTCCCACAAGATGTCGTCGGTCGGGTTCTCTGGGGTTCCGAGGTCGAGCAGATCAAAGAGGATGTAGAAGTCGCTGTCTTGGTCGAAGTTCGTCCCGTTCTCGGCGAAGTAGTTGTCGTGCGCGTAGATGTCCTCGGCGTACGCGTTGTACGGGTAGGAGTAGGGCGGGCAGTCCGCGCCGGCCGCGTCGCAAGTGAACGAGCTGCTGACGAGGGCCATGACGATCGAGCGGTTACCCTGGATGTCGTTGTTCCGAATCTCCACGCCCTGGCCGCCGAGGCTGAGAACGCCGGTGCCCACCGGAATGATCTGAACGACGCCGGTCTCGGCGAAGTTCTTTCCGTTGTTGCACCAGACCATGTTGTTCTCCATCAGGACGCCGGTGTTGGCCGGACGGTCCGCGGAAATCGGCTGCTGCAGCGGCATGAGGCCGCCGGTGTTGCCCATGACTAGGTTGTCGTGAGCAACGACGTCGAGGCAGTTCTCGACCTCGAGACCCGCCACGCTGTTCGCCGCGATGTTGTAGCGGACGATGCCGCCGGTGGTCTCGTCGTCCAACCAACCGCACTTGCCGATGTAGATGCCAGCGTCGGCTGCGTCCTGGGCCTGGCTGAACTCGACGAGGGTGTCCTCGCAGTTGGTCGGGTAGATGCCGTAGGCGCCGTTCTTGCCCTGGTCGCCGACGCAGACGTCGCCCTCGCAAGCCAGTACGAGCTCGCCGCAGTCCTCGTCGGTCTCGCAGGCCTCACCGCAGTTCGCCGGTGCATCGTCGCCGACGCAGAAATCATCCCAGCTCACGTGGACCTTGCGGAAAACCGAACCGGACACGCCGTCCTGTTCGATGCCGTTGGCTCCGCTGTTCTTTACCCAGAGGTTCTCGACGGTGACGTCGTCCTTCTGAACGAAGATACCGATGCCGCTACCGGGGCCCGCAAAGTTGAGCACGGTGTCGTCGGGCGAGTCGCCGATTCCCTTGATGACCAAGTCGCCGACGAGCGAAACATTGATGGTGCCGTCCATCTCGTAGGTGCCCTCTGCAAGGCAGATGACATCGCCGGGATCGGCGTTTTCGAGGCGTGTGTTCAAGCGCGCGGCAGCGTCGGCGCCGGTCATGAACGTCGGCGCGGTGCAATCGTCACTCGCGGTGACGGGGACGTTGTCGAACACCTCGCCGACCGCGTACGCGTCGACCGAGGGCAAGTCGTTGCAGTCTACGGCCTCCGGAGCGCCGCCTGTGCCGCCGCTCCCGGCAGTTCCGCCGCTCCCGGCAGTTCCGCCGCTCCCCGCGGTGCCGCCGCTGTCGTCGCTACAACCGGCGACTGCGATCGCGGACGCAAAAATTGCGCTCATAAGTACTTTGAAATTCATTTACTGGTCTCCTCTTCCAGATGATTCGGCGGTTCTAACACAAAAAGCGATTTTGAAAAGTGAGCAACGGTCACAATTTGCGGCTGCGCTCCAAGTGCCCGAAGTTGCAGGCTTTTAGTCGCGGTACGGGCTCGATTCAGTCATGTATACCGACAGGTATCCCTTCAGGAGCGTTTTCATCTCGGCAATGATGCGATTCCTGGTTTCGGGGTCGTCTTCGGACAGGGCCCAATCCTGCAAAGAATTCGCCGCTTGGATTGCAGCTCTGGTGACGAGCTGAATTCGGTTCGCCGGGATCACCGATTGAAGCGCGGGATGAAAAGCGAGCATCGCGGCGACGCGTTCGTTCGACTCGTCCGTGATCGCGCGGAATTCCGGCGTCGGCCGAATGCTCAGCAGCAGTTGCAAATACCCCGGTTGGCTTGCGTAGCCCTGCATCGTTGCGTCGATTGCGCGGTCGATCGCCTGGTCCCAGGGGAGAACACCGAAATCCTCGGCGATCAGGCTTGCCGTCTCGAGGTCGACTTGTTCCATCACGCGCCGCGCGAGCTCGGCGAGGACGGCGAGCTTGTTCGGGAAGTACTGATAGACGGAACCGATTGGAACGCTGGCTTTTTCGGCAATCGCTGCGGTCGTGATCTTGTCTGCCGAAGTGTCCTCGAGGAGCGACGCGGTCGCGTCCAAGATGCGCTCTACGCGATCTCGGGAACGCTCCTGGCTCGGCTTTCTCCGCGGAGTGAGCTGATCGGTCTTGTCGTTTGCCATCCTTTTGACCCCGCCTAGAGGCCGGATTTACCGGAAAAGACGAGGAATGGCTAGTGCCTCGGCGGGTGGGTGCCTAGATCGAAGAGGGGATCACGGGCTATGCTGTAAACTCGCGAATTCGTTTCATGAGCACTCCATCGACGACCAACGGACACCCGGGCACGACCGTGTCGGAATCGGTCTCCGAGCCTGCGCCGGAGCCTGTCGACGCCGAGCCTGCGCCTGTCGAGCTCGATGCGCCGGAGAACTACCTGAATCGTGAGCTGACCTGGCTCAGTTTCGTCAAACGCGTCCTTCACGAGGCCGAAGATGAGCGGACGCCGCTGCTCGAACGAGTGAAGTTCCTCGCGATCACCAGCTCGATCCTCGACGAATTCTTCATGAAGCGCATTGGCGGTCTGAAGCAGCAAGTCGCTGCCGGCGTCCACAAGCTCACCGTGGACGGTCGGACGCCGATGCAGCAGATTCAAGAATCGCACGAGCTCGTTCGGCCGCTCAACATCGAGCAGCAAAGGCTCTGGTCCGAGCTCCAGACGAAGCTAGACGACATCGGGGTGAAGGTGGCTTCGTACGAGGGGCTCTCGGAAGACGATAAGAGTTGGCTCAGGGACGATTACCTACAGAACATTTTCCCGCTCGTCACGCCGCAGGCCATGGACCCGGCGCACCCGTTTCCGTTCGTTTCGAATCTGTCGCTGAACATCCTGGTCTCGCTTCACTATCCGAGCGATCCCGCGCCCCTGATGGCCCGGGTGAAAGTGCCGTTAGGCGCCGGCGTGCCGCGGTTCATCCGGGTGCGCGACGAGAACCTCTTCGTTCCGCTCGAGGAGATCATGGCCCAGAACCTGGACCTCTTGTTTCCCGGGATGGTGATCGAGCGGACCGAGCTCTTCCGGGTGACCAGGAACGCGGACGTCGAAAGCGATGAAGACAAGGCTGACGACCTGCTCGCTTTGATCGAATCCGAGCTCCAGGAGCGGAAGTTCGCGCCGATCGTCCGGCTCGAGGTCGCGCGCGGCATCGATTCCACGCACCGCGGTCGCCTGGCGGCCGAGCTCGGCCTAGACGAGCAGGCCGACGTTTTCGAGGTGGATGGTTTCTTGGGCCTCGGCGACCTGTTCCAGCTCGCCGTGCTGGATATTCCGGAGCACAGGGATCCGGACCACCGCCCGGTCGACGCGCCAAGCCTGGTCGGGCGCAGCAATATCTTTCACGCCATTCGCGAGCACGAAGCGCTTCTCCTGCACCACCCGTACGAGGCGTTCGGCACTTCGGTCGAGCGATTCCTGCGCGAGGCGAGCGAAGATCCGAAGGTTCGCGCCATCAAGATGACGCTCTACCGGACGTCGTCGAAGTCGCGCGTGATTCAGCACTTGATCAGCGCCGCGCTCAACGGCAAGCAAGTGGCGGTGGCCGTCGAGCTCAAGGCCCGGTTCGACGAAGAAGCCAACATCAACTGGGCGAGCAAGCTCGAGCAGGCCGGCATTCACGTCACCTACGGCATCGTGGGCCTGAAGACGCACTGCAAGGTCATCCTGGTCGTTCGCCGTGATCACGATGGCCTTCGACGGTACGTTCACCTCGGGACGGGCAACTATCACGAGGAGACGGCGAAACTCTATTCCGACACCGGCTTGCTCACCTGTGACCCGGCGATCGGCAGTGACGCGACCGAGCTCTTCAACTACCTGACCACCGGGTACAAACCCAGTCGAAGCTACAAGAAGCTTCTACCCGCGCCCAAGCTTCTGAAGCCCGCGCTCCTAAAAAAGATTCGGCGTGAAATCCGCCGTGTCAGCGAGGGCGAGAAGGGGCTGATCCAGATCAAGACCAACGCTCTCGAGGACGTCGACATCACGCGCGCGCTCTACGAGGCGTCGCAGGCTGGCGTCCACGTCGACTTGGTCGTTCGAGATTCGTGCCGGTTGCGGCCGCAGGTGCCAGGTTTGTCGGACAACGTCCGGGTGGTTAGCGTGGTGGGCCGATTCCTCGAGCATTCCCGAATCTACTACTTCCGAAATGGCGGCAACGAGGAGTACTACATCGGCTCGGCCGACTGCATGACGCGGAATCTGGTGAGCCGAGTCGAGGTCTTGACGCCGGTCGAGCCGGAAGCCCTCCAGGCGGAGCTGCGAACGGTCATGGACATGCTTCTCTGCGATCAACGCAGCGCCTGGGACATGCTGCCCGATGGCAGCTACGCGCAACGCAACGGCGACAAGGACATCGACGGAACCCACCAGCAAATGATCAAATGGGTCGAAGGCCGTTTTGCGGAGGCAAACCGTCTACGCCGCCGGAGCGCGAGAGGTCCCGGAAGCCGTGCGTCGTCGGATGAATAGGCGGTCGACGCGATGTCTGGTGTCGACGTCGCTTCTCGTTGCCGTGTTCCTGCTCGCGTCGCCCGGTTCGGCGCAACGAGTGCTGATGGCCTCTCCGACCTGCGAGGAGCTCACCATCATGAATTTTCTCGCGCGCCTCGACCAGGAACGGAGCCGCTACAAGAGGGGGCTCGAGGTCGAGGATCAGCGAGATCTTTCACAGTTGCGAAGGGAAGTGTGCGCGCCCTACGTTGGCTATCGGGTGACGCGCCATCCCACCACTACCTGGTCCAACGGCCGCGTCATCGTTCGCGGCTATCTCGAGCTCAACTACCCAAATGGAAAACGGGCGAAGAGCCGAACTGGGGAGTGGTTTTATCCGAGCGGATCCAGGGCCAAGACGGGCCTCGGGACCTGGGAGTACTCGAATGGGATGCTCGCGCGAACTCGAAGCGGAGTCTGGTACAAGCGCGATGGGAAGTATGTCGAGGACCTGGACAAGGCGCGTGCCGAGGCATGTGAGTACCTCGGTAGGGAGCTATGCCCGCTTGGCGAGGCGGACGAGGACCTGCTCGTGGTCACCATGATGGGCCTGCTCAACAAGGCCGCGCCGCCAAAGGAAGCGCCTGAGCCGGAGACGAGCAAAGTCGAATCGCGCAAAGGCGACTAGGCCCGGGCTGTGGTAGAACCGCCGCCCATGGCGGAACCTACTTTCGGAACTGATTCGTCCCCGCATGACCGCGATGCCAGGCTGCGCGCCGCGAAAGCGTCCCCGGAGCTTGCCGGTCTGCACGACAAGGACGGCTGGCTCGCGCTCTATTCCGACGACGCGGTCGTCGAAGACCCGGTCGGAACGCCGGCGTCACGCCGCGGGCGGAGGCCCGGCCGTCTGGGCGACGAGCTCGGCCGGTTCTACGAGGCATTCATCGCGGCCAGCGGAATCGAGATGGTCACCCGGCAGGATGTCGTCTCGGACATGCATGTGTTTCGCGCCGTCGACATTCACACGACCAACCTCAAGACCGGTCTGAAAATGGTCGTCCCGGCGAACCTACTCTACGAAGTCGTTCCTCATGGCTCCGGCCTCGCGATCCGCAAGATGCAGGCGCACTGGGAGCTCAATCGCATGAGCCGGCTTCTGATGGGCAAGGGCGCCCTCGGGATGCGGACGATCGCAGTCATGAACTGGAGCATGCTGCGTGCTTTCGGGCCGAGCTGGCTGATGCGGTACTTCAAATCATCGCAGATGGGCGTCGGGCGCGCGGGAAGAGAGCTGGTCGAGCGATTGCCCAGTCTCGGATCCAGGGATGCGGGCGCGCTGTTCGCGCCGAGCGCCATTGTCGATTTGCCAGGAGGTTCGACCGTATCACCCGAAGAGTTTCTCGAGGGCGTGTCTTCGCTCGAGCTCCGTGACCTGCTCGCCTCGGGCAGCACGGTTTCGGGTCTCGCGTCGATCGATTGGGCGGGCCGAGCACGGGAAGCCGGCTTCGTCGCCGAGCTCGATTCGGACGCGAAGGCCGTGCAGCGACTTCGCTGGTTCTGGGAGGACGAATGACGAAGAACGTGATTCGCTTGCTGGGTGCCTCGCTCTTGCTCCTCGCGCTCTACCTCTTGCTTTGGCCTTCGCCGATCGAGCCCGTCCAATGGGAGCCACATCCCGCTCCTGCGCTGGAAGGGGACTACGCGGAGAACCGGGTCCTCCAAGAGATGGACCGGTTTTCGACGCCCGACGCACACGGGCCTGAAGACGTCGCCGTCGATCGCGATGGGCGCATCTACGTCGGCGTCGAGGAGGGACGGATTCTTCGCTACGCTGCAGACGGTTCCAGCCCGGAGGTGTTTGCCGATACCGGTGGGCGGCCGCTTGGCCTCGATTTCGACAACGATGGCAATCTGATCGTTGCGGACGCCGTGAAGGGCTTGCTCTCGATTGACCCGAGCGGCGCCATCGAGGTGCTGTGCACGGAGGCAGGCTACCATCGTCTCGGCTTCACCGACGACGTGGATGTCGACTCGCAGAACGTGGCCTGGTTTTCCGACGCTTCCTTCAAGTGGGACCATCACCACGTCATGAACGAGGCTCTCGAGAGCCGGTCGAACGGTCGGCTGCTCAAGTACGACATCGCGACCGCTGAGTGCTCGGTCGTCCTGAACGAGCTCTTCTTTGCGAACGGGGTCGCGGTATCGCCCGACGACAGCTACGTGCTCGTGAACGAGACGATGCGGTATCGCACGAAGCGCGTGTACGTTCGCGGGCCGAATGCCGGAAAAGTCGATGTGTTCATCGACAATCTTCCGGGTTTTCCCGATGGCATCTCGACAGGGGCGGACGGACTTTTCTGGTTGGCGATCTATGCGCCGCGGAACGATTTGCTCGACAGCGCTGGACCCAGCCCTTGGTTCCGGAAGCTGATCCACCGCGTCCCGTCGGCCCTTCAACCCAAACCGCGGCGTCACCCGTTCGTTCTCGGGCTCGATGAGAAGGGGAACGTCGTGCACAATTTGCAGGACGCCGACGGGGTCGATTTCTCGAAATCGACCAGCGCCGAGCAGGTTGGCGATTCGCTTTTCATCGGTAGCCTGACCGAGCCGCGCTGGGGTCGTTTCGACCTGACCTCGCTCCGCTGAGCATCCGAGCGGTCCGTTTGCCCCCAGCGGCGAATACGCGAACGATTGCGCCACTGCGTGGAGAGGAGCGGTGAGATGCTGCGATTTTGGCTTATTGGACTGGGGTTCTTGCTTGCAGCGGGCTTGTCGGCGTGTAGCGAGTCGTCCGAACCAGACGTCGGGGCTACCCGAATCGTTGCGGCGAATGACGGAACGGTCGAAGTCCACGCCGGCGGCAGAACGATATTCTCGACGGCGGCCGCGGGGCCGATCGCCCGGAACTTCACGGAGCGTGTCGTTGGCGTCGGTGCGATCAAGTTCGAGCGGCTCACCGAACAAACCGATCCGCTGTCGGTGGTTTCGGTCGTCAATGAGGGCAACGGGGCGCGCTTGCAGTACGCGAGCTCCAGTGGCTCTCGAACAGCGACGCTGACCGCTGTCGTGGTCGACGACGAGCTGAGCAAGTTCACGGTGGAACTGACGGGAACCTCGACCCCAGCGGACTCGATCGCGGTGGGCGTTCGCTGCGACGCAGATGGGACCTTCCACGGTTTCGGTGAGCAGTACAACGCGACGAACCAACGCGGCGAGGCGTTTCAGCTGCTGGTCAACGAGCAAGGAGACGGGCGCGACGGCGGCCCCGGAGTTTCCATCGGAGACGAGCACACCACCTACTTTCCGATGCCGTACTACATCGACGCGCGCGGTTTTGGCGCGCTCTTCGACACGAACGCGCGTGTCGACGTAGACCTCTGCAAGAGCGACGAGGGGATCGCCTGGTTCGAGGTCATCAATGGTGCCCCGGTTGAGTGGCACGTCTTCCACGGACCACGACCGCTCGATGTCATCCGACAACTCGGCGACCGCCTCGGGCGCCCGACACAGCCTCCCGACTGGGCGTACCAGCTGTGGATGGCAGGACAGGGCGGATGGGACGACGTCATGTCGGAGGTCCGCGGTCTCGAGGAAGCCGACATCCCGGTAGCCGCGTTCTGGGTCCAGGACTGGAGCGGAATCCGGCCGAACTTGACCGGCGGATTCGGGGTTCAGTACATCTGGGAACCTGATGAGGAGCTCTATCCGGATTTCGCGGAGGTGGTCGCCCAGCTCCATGACGAAGGGTACAAGTTCCTGACGTACGCGAACCCGTTCATCGTCGACCCCGCATCCGTCCGGCCGGACGACCAGCCGGCGCGTTTCGCTCCTCGATTCGATGCCATGGACGAGATGGGCCTGCTCGTGAAGAACCGGGACGGCGAGACGTACATCGACTTCGTCGCGCCGAACAACCCGCAGGGCAACGGGCACCCGGATTTCTCCAATCCGGGGACGACGGAGCTGATCAGCGATGCGCTCAGGGTCGCTATGGAGACGTACGACGTCGACGGTTGGATGGCGGATTTCGGCGAGTGGATTCCGGTGGACTCCGCGCATCGCGATGGAAGCGACGCGATCGAGCGACGCAATACGTTTCCGATCGACTGGCAGCGAGCGACGCGCGAGGCGATGGAAGCGGCGCGCCCGGACGGAGACTGGGTCATGTTCGCGCGGTCCGGCTTCACCGGCGTTCAGGGTGTCGCGCAGATCCATTGGGTGGGCGATCAGCGGACCAACTGGGGGGAGCTCGACGGGCTCCCCACGGTGGTTCCCGCGATGTTGAATCTTGGTCTGGCGGGTCAGCCGTTCGTCACACACGACATCGCAGGCTTCACTTTTGACGAGGAGCCAAGCAGCAAGGAGCTCTTCCAGCGCTGGACGGAGCTCGGCGCGTTCACGCCGATCATGCGGACGCACGACGGGGCCAACAAGGTCGAGAACTGGCGTTGGAGCAAGGACGCGGACACGACGGCCCATTTTCGAAAGTTCGCGTACGTGCACTGCGCCCTGATGAACGACTTCATGACGGCCGCCAACGAAGCGGAGCAAACCGGCGCCCCGCTTTTGCGCCACTTGATGCTCGTCTTCCCGGACGACCGCGAAACCTGGAACATCAGCGATCAATTCATGATCGGCGACTCGCTCCTCGTCGCTCCGGTCACCGAAGAGGGGGCGACGTCCCGCTCGGTCTATTTCCCAGAGGGCAGTTGGTTCAACGTTTGGACGGGCGAAATGGTGGACGGCGGTCAACGCAGCACGGTGGACGCCCCGATCGGAAGCCCGCCCGCGTATTCGCGGGGCGAGGACCGGGAAGATCTGCGTGACTGGGAGAGCCTGGCTTACGAGGATTGCCGATAGGGCGCGCATGCGTGAGCTCGGCATCGTAGCTGCGATCACCTCGCTCATGTGCCTCTTGAGCGGGGTCTGGTTCAGCGATTGGGAGACGCTCTACTACAACGGCATCTGGGTCACCGCCGCAGGCTTTCTCCTAGGTGTCCCGACCGGCTTCATCTACCACGTGCGCCTCTATCAGGTGCTCGCACCGCGTGGCGAGCTTCCCCAGGGTTGGTACTGGAAACCGCTCCGGTTCAATGCCTGCCTTCAGAAGGACGAACGTCCAAGCGTCATGAGCTGGTGCTACATCGGCGGCTTCGGCTTCTTGGTCATCTGTGTGGGCCTGTTGATGATGGGGGCGGGGGTTTCTATGGCTTTGTTTCGCGGGGTGTAGATGGACGCGGCTCGGAAAAAAGCGCGATACGGGTACCCTGCGGACGGGTCGGCTTGCAAAGGTGGCCATGTGTCATCGGAGAACGGCACGCGACGCACGTGCTCGCGATCGGGGCCCGCTCGGCCGATCCATATGGCTCTCTACGTCTGGCCTCCCGCCCAATCGCTGTGCCGCGCATCGCGAGCCGTTCTCCTATGTTCATGGAGACAGGGCATGTGGCTCTGTTGACGGAGGCGGGCGGCGCTGGTGCGCTGTCACACTCGTTGCCACAGCGTTCGGAGCCACAGCGCCCAGCGCCGTCACCAGCACCCCCGCCCCAAGCCAAGTGCGCGAGCCCGAAGGGCGAAG
>JBLYYU010000120.1:0-2745 GCA_048550275.1 Polyangiales bacterium | reverse complement strand
AGCGATTCTACGATGACGGCGAGGACGTCCTCAGCGTCAACGACGTTTGGCCAGAGAACTACTCCGCGAACTCGGCGCAGAAGGTTTGGGCGGCCAAGTTCGCGTCGCGCCACCCCAACGTCGCGATCCTCGACCTGAGTAGCTTCAAGTGCGGCCACGACGCTCCGACCTACGGCATTATCGATAGCATTGTCGCTAAGAGCGGCGTCCCCGCGTCCTCGCTACACGACATCGACGCCAACAAGCCCGGCGGATCGATCAAGATTCGCGTCAAGACGTACGCTCACTCGCTCAAGCTCCGTGAAGAGGACCTCCAAGATGTCGCCGCTCGAAAAGCGGAGCTGGAGCGGCGTATCGACGAGAAGCGCTTGGAGCTTCTGCGCATGAAGCAGGAGCAGCTCGCCGCTCATCGGCGTGCCGACCTCGGTCTCAAGCGGCAGATTCAAGAGCTGGCAGAAAAGGTCAATCGGTACCGCATCGAAGCATCGAAGTCTGGGGACGACACGGCAGCACCGGGAGCGGTATCGGAAGGTTTGATTCGTCTCGGAAGAAAGACCAAGGACGGCAAAGTCGTCCGGGTGTGAAGGGGCTAGACATGGCTGATGGATTTGAAATCGACATCGACAAAGAGCTCGCAGAGTTCGAGGCGAAAGAGCGCGCGCGATTAGGTCTCGACGAGCAGCGTGAGCAGTGGACCGATGAGATGGTCAACGCGTTCTTCTCCGCGAAGGAGCGACCGACGACCACAATCCTCAACGGAGGCCTCACGCTGGCGCACGACGAGTTCGTCGCATCCGCGCTCGAGGGCATCGGGTACAAGACCCGTCCCATGGAGGTCGCTGACGTCGAGTCCCTTCGATTCGGCAAGGAGTTCGGCAACAAGGCGCAATGCAACCCCACGTACTTCACCGTTGGAAACCTGGTCAAAGAGCTGAGCCGCCTTCGCGATGAAGAAGGGCTCTCCTCGCAGGAGATCATCGAGAACTACGTGTTTCTAACGGCGGGCGCATGTGGCCCCTGCCGATTCGGCATGTACGTGACCGAGTATCGGAAGGCCTTGCGCGACGCCGGGTTCGACGGATTCCGCGTAGTGCTCTTCCAGCAACAGTCCGGCTTCAAGCAGGCCACTGGTGAAGAGCTCGGTCTGGTGCTCAACCCGCAGTTCTTCATGGCACTCGCCAGGGGCCTGTTCGCTGGTGACGTGCTGAACGTAATCAGCTACCGGATGCGTCCCTACGAGGTCGAAGAGGGCGCGACCGATCGTGCTATCGCGGCGGTTAAGCAAGAGGTGCACGGCGCCTTGAGGGAGAACCAAAGCGTTCTTCGCGCACTCTGGCGGGGCAAGAAGTACCTGCAGGCCGTCGAGCTCGATCGCCTGCGCGCCAAGCCCAAGGTCGCGATCATCGGCGAGTTCTGGGCGATGACGACCGAAGGCGACGGAAACTACCACCTCCAGCGCTTCATCGAGTCCGAAGGCGGAGAGAACGACATCCAAACCCTGGTGAACTGGCTGCTCTACACCCTGTGGGAAATGCGGCACGACACCGAACGGCGAATGACGCTCCGGGGAACCGACGAGTCATATTACGGCCTCGAAGGTTCGGACGTGGGCTACAAAATGGCGGGCGTTTGGCTCGGAGAGCTCGCCCTACGCGCGACCTTCGCGACCTTCTGTGCGGTCGCCGGCCTCAAGCGCCATGGCCTTCCGGACATGGACGAAATCGCTAGGGTTGGGCACAGCTTCTACAACAACGAGCTCCGTGGCGGCGAAGGTCACATGGAGGTCGCCAAGCTCGTCCTCAACGTGGCCAAGCAGAAGGCGCACATGACTCTGAGCGTGAAGCCCTTCGGCTGTATGCCCAGCTCGGGTGTCTCGGACGGCATCCAGAGCGTTGTCACCGAGCTTCACCCCGACGCGATTTACTGCCCGGTTGAGACCAGCGGCGACGGTGCGGTGAACTTCTACTCCCGCGTTCAGATGTACATGTTCAAGGCCCGCGAGCGAGCCCGCCAAGAGTATCAGGATGCACTCGCGCAGTACGGGATCACCGAAGCGCAGGCGCGCGACTTCTTGAAGGATAACCCTCACTACGCGCACACGTTCTACAAGGCACCTCACGTGTCGGCAGGAACTGGCGCGGACATCATTCACGAAATCGGGCCGCTGGTTGGCAAAGGCCGGTTCGGGCGCGCCAAGGTTCACGCAGCCCGCGCCGCCACCCGCACGCGCGATCTGTTCACGAAGGACCTTCCATACGCGAAGCAGACTTTCGACAAGATGGCGCCCTACATTCCATCGCTCGGCCGCCTGCTCTTCGTCGAGCTCAAGGAAAAGGTGCCCGGTCCCAAGCAAGCATGGGAGACGCTGATGAGCCGCGCCGTCCCCAAGGCCGACGAGGCAGAAACCCCGACGAGCCACGAATACATCTCAGCCCCGACGCCGCGCGCAGAGGCCGACCCGGAGACGGTCCAACTCCAGGTGGTCAACTAGCGTTTCAATCGGGGCGCGGAAAAAAAGGCGTGACGCGGGGCTTCGCCGGGCGGCTCGGCTTGCGGGATGGACGCGGCTCGGAAAAAAGCGCGATACGGATACCCTGCGGACGGGTCGGCTTGCAAAGGTGGCCGGAGGAGCTTGGGGCCGGTGGCCACGCAAGCCTCCCCTCGGCGCTCGCGGCCAATCGGGGGTGGGTGCTGTCTTGCCGATTGTCACTCGCGACGCCGCTGGGTACCCATATCGCGCTTTTT
>JBLYYU010000119.1:0-15991 GCA_048550275.1 Polyangiales bacterium | reverse complement strand
CCCTTCCCCGACAATCATTTCGACGCCGTCATCTCGACCTTCGGCGTGATGTTTGCGCGCGACCCAGAAGCGGTCGCCCGGGAGCTCCGTCGGGTCGTGCGTCCCGGCGGCCGGATCTCCCTCGCCAACTGGGCGATCGGCGGAAGCGTCCACGACATGTTCCAGCTGATCCGTTCGTACAAGCCGGCGGAACAGGAACCCGCGCCTTCGCCCTTCGAGTGGGGACGCGCGAGCCGCGTGCTCGAGCTCCTCGGCGACCATTTCGACGTCGAGTTCGAAAGCGGAACGTCGTTCTTCCAGCCCGAGAGCGGCGCGAAGGCATGGGCAACGTTCTCCACAGGCTTTGGTCCGGTGGTCACGCTTCTCGACGTGCTCAGCTCCGAACGGGCTGCGGCGCTCGAGGCCGAGTTCATCGCGTTTCACGAGTCGCACCGCATGGGCACCGGCATCGTGATGCGCCGCCCCTACGTGATCACCAAGGCCACGCGGCTCGACGAAAGCCAGAGGGCCTCATGACTGTCGAGCTCATGCCGCGGTCGACGAGCCAAGATGTCAGTGGCTTTGCGCTGTTCTCGCAGGGAGATGACGGCGAAGCCCACGTGATGGCCCACCGCATGCTCGATGAAGGACGGCATGAGCTCGGCCACCGGCTGCTCGGAGCTTGGCTCGGGAACAACGATGGAAGCGGAAGCTGCTGGACTCACCTGCAATGGCACATGGGCGTGTTCGAGCTTGCTGTCGGTCAGTGGGATGCCGCGTTGAGCCGATTCGAGCGCGAGATTCTCCCCGTCGTAGTCAGCAGCCAAGACGCGTTGACGGACGGGCCCGCGATGCTTTGGCGCCTGACCCTGGCGGCGCAGAGGCCCGTGGACTTCGATTGGGAGCCCGTGCGCAAGGCCGCGGGGCGCCGGCTGGCCGAACCTTGCGACACGTACGTCGAGTTGCATTGCCTCCTGGCGCTCGCAGGCGCCGGAGACCGGCATGGCCTCGATCGCTGGATGAATGCACGAAGCGCGGCCGCTGGGCCGAAGAGCGAGGTCCTCACCGCGATGGGCGTCGGCCTACGGGCATTCGCAGCCGGCGACTTTCGACTCGCTGCACAGGTGCTGGCGAGTGCCGCCCCGCAGGTGTCGTTGCTCGGAGGAAGCCATGCCCAAAACGAGCTCTTCGGGCAGATCGCCGAACTGAGTTGGACCCGATCCCAGCAAGCCCTCCGCGCCGCCTGAGACGGACCAGGCCCCGAGCTCAGCCCCCAAGCGCTCCGAGCTCCAACCGTTCGATCTGCCTCAACGCGCTCTGCGCGGCGAAGTACCCGCACATCCCGTGTACGCCGCCGCCCGGCGGCGTCGATGCAGAGCAAATGAACACCTTGGGGTTGGGCGTCGAATACGGATCCAAACGCGCGACCGGCCTCGTGAACAACTGAAACACATCCGCCACCCCGCCGGTGATCGCGCCGCCCACGTAGTTCCGGTTGTACCGGTAGAAATCGTCCGTAGTCATCGTGTGCCGAGCAAGAATTCGGTCCTTGAAACCAGGTGCAAACCGTTCGACCTGGGCTTCGATCGCCTCGGTCATGTCCACGCTCGAACCGCCTGGCACGTGGCAGTACGCGTACCCGGTCTGTTTCCCATCCGGCGCCCGGCTCGGGTCGAGCTGACTCTGCTGACAAAGCAGCACGTACGGCCGCCCGGGGTGCTCGCCGCGAAACATCGTCGCCTCGGAAGCGGCTATCTCTTCGAGCGTTCCGCCGAGGTGCACGGTCGACGCCTCCAGGCAATTGGGGTCGCTCCAGGGAATCGGTCCGTCGAGCGCCCAGTCGAGCTTGAATGCGCCCGGACCGTATCGATAGCGTCCTAGCTTTCGCCGGTAGCCTGCCGGCAAGGCATCGCCAGCAATCGAAGCGAGCTGATCGGGGCTCGTGTCGAACAAGTACACCCGCGCTGCCGGGAGCTCCTCCGCGGTGGTCACGGTGACCCCGGTCCGGATCTCCCCTCCGAGCTCCCGCAGCAGCCCCGCCAATGCACGCCCGATGGCCTGGGATCCGCCCGCCGCCACCGGCCAGGGCTCGACGTGCCCGGCGATCGAAAAGATCAGCCCGAGCGCCGCTGTGAACATCTTGTCGAGGGGCAAGATGCTGTGCCCCGCGCAGCCCGCGAAAAGGGCCTTGGCTCGCGACTGTTGAAAGCGCCAGTTCGCGAAGGCTGTCGCTGGCCACATCGCCCGCAGCCCGAAGCGCGTGAACGTGCCGGGATGCCGAGGCCAGCCCAGGGGCCCGAGCGCATCCCCGAAAAAACCTTCGGGATTTTCGAGGAATGGCGCGATTAGCCCCCGATAACTCGCGCGATCCGCGCCGAGCCCCGCCGCCGTCTCTTCGAGCGACTTCCAGAGCATCACCGCCGGCTGATCGTCGAGCGGGTGTGCGACCGACGCCTTCGGCGAGATCCAGCGAAGGCCGTGCGCCTCGAGCGGCAACGACCGAAAGAACGGCGAGAGGATGCCCGTCGTGTGAACCGCCGAGCAGACGTCGTGCAGGAACCCCGGCTCGGTCAGCTCGGCGCTCCGCGTTCCTCCGCCTACCTCATCGGCGGCCTCGAGCACGAGGACCGACGCGCCGGCCTGGGCCAGGGCCACGGCTGCGCTCAGGCCGTTCGGGCCCGAGCCAATCACCAGCGCGTCGTAGGTCTCTCGCTGCTCGCTCACCACCTCGTTCTATTCGAAGGCGGTCGTGTTCGTCATGCGAATCTCGAAGGCTTCTTCCACGGAGATCTTCTCGCTGCCTTCGGGGCCGGTTACGACGAGCTTGTCGGTTGCCGTGCCCGCTGCCGCGGCATCGGACTCGAGGGCGTTCAGGTTGAGGATGATCTCTCCGTTGGCGTTCGCCGACATCTGCTCGACAGCGATCGCGATCCCCTCGTCGGGAAAGTCGAGGCTCTGCGGCAGCGCGTTCTGCGAAACGGTCACGTTCAGCTTGATCTCGTCACCCACACGCTCGACCAGCGTGTACGTGTCGACCTGCTGCACCTTGAAGCCGTAGAGCTGGAGCTCCTTGCGAGCTTCCCAGCGCGCCCCGAGTCCAATCGGCTCCGCGGGCAGTACGACGCGAGAAAGCGTCGTCCGTGCGTTGACGATCATCATCAGAAGGCGAAGCGGGATGTCCGGGCTCTTGGCCTTGTCGTTCAGCTCGGTCGCGAGCGACAGGCCCCGGTCGTCCATTTCGACCGTACCCCCTACATCGTCGAGGATCGCCGCGCTCGCCTGAAGCTCCTCGGCGATCTTCGGGTCGAGACCCTGCGGCACCGCGGCCTCCGCCTTTGTGATATTGACCTCGAACTTCACGCCCCGGTCGGTCGCCATCGACGGCCCGGACACGATGTGAAGGCGGACGCCTGGCACCACGGAGAGCGCTGCATTCTCTTCGGTCGTCGCCAAGGTGGCGATCGTGAAGTCCATGTTCGACTTGGTCGTCGTCCCATCTGCAATCTTGTAGCGGAGAGCCTCCTGCGGCTCCGCGCCGGCCTCGAGCAAGAGCACGGGGTCCGCGTTTGCGTCGGCAGCCGTCGCCGAGTCCCCATCTTTCTTGCAGCCGCCCAAAACGAGCAAGGCAGACACCAGAATCAAACTACGCACGATAATCTTCCTCATCGAAACTCCTCCCGGCCGGTAACCCCCGCCGACTAGAACGCGGGTCTAGTCTCTTCGATCCTACCCCGCAAGCGTTGCCCTCCGGCCCGAACTGGATATGGCCGGGCGCTTGAGTGTCGTGCCTGAACGGCCTAAGTACGAAACGAAGGTGGTGGTTCGATGGGTGTGGGGGAGCAGCTAAAGGGCGCGCTTGGGACCGTTTCGATGGGTCTTCGGAAACCGACGCTCTCTCTGGTCGTCCCGGGGCTCAACGAAGCGGAGAGCTTGCCCCTGCTGGCGCAGCAAATCGGTGAAGCCCTTCCGGACACCCCCTACGAGCTCATTTTCGTCGACGACGGCAGCACCGATGAAAGCTGGGAAGTCATCTGCGGCTTGCACGAGGCGGACCCGGCGGTGCGGGGCGTGCGATTGCGAGCCAACTTCGGCAAAGCGATGGCCCTCGCCGCGGGTTTCGAACGCGCCCGGGCCGACATCGTCGTCATGATGGACGCGGACCTCCAGGACGATCCAGCCGACCTGCCCAAGCTTCTCGAAAAGATCGAATCTGGAATGGATGTCGTCGTAGGCTGGAAAGTCGAGCGGCACGACCCATTCAATCGACGCGTCTTCAGCTTGATCTTCAACAAGACGGTCGGCCTAGTCACCGGCGTGCACCTTCACGACATGAACTGCGGCTTCAAGGCGTACCGCAGCGAGGTCCTGCAATCGATTCCGATCTACGGCGATTTGTTCCGCTTCATTCCCGTGCTGGCGTCGTGGCAGGGGTTCAAAGTCGGCGAGGTTCCGATCAACCACCGCGCTCGCCAGTTCGGCCGCTCCCGCTACGGGCTCGAGCGAATCCTGCGCGGCTTCTTCGACCTGCTCAGCGTGTCATTCCTCACCAAGTATTCGCGCAAGCCGATGCACCTCTTCGGGCTTCTCGGGCTTCTATTCACGGCGCTCGGTCTGATGATCTGCTCTTACTTGGCGGCCCTGTGGTTCATGGGCCAATCGATCGGGACTCGGCCACTCTTGTTGCTCGGCGTGCTTCTAATCCTCGTCGGTGCGCAGTCCTTCTCGATCGGTTTGCTGGGCGAGTTCATGGCCTTCCAGTATCACCGCAAGGACGCGCGCGAGCGGCTTCCCGTCCGCGAATCGGTCGGCGACCCGTCGTAGCCCGGCGTGCCAGCCAGCTTCTTCCAGATGTAGACGAAACTCGGCGCGCCCAGGACCAGCGCGAGAACCAGCATGACGGCGCGATCGAGGCTTCCGGCAAACAGCCCCAGGCTGAAGTCCCCGCCGGTCGCGAACGCGACGTAGCCAATCGCCGCCTCCCGGAGGCCCAATCCACCCGGTGTGATCGCCACGAACGAAACCAGCATCACGAGCGCCGCGAGCAGCAGCGGAAGCCAGGGCGACAGCGTCGTCTGAAAGGCATCGAAACCGACGAAGAGACGCAGCCCGAGCGTGAGCTGCTGAAGCAACGTGAGCGCCAAGACGATGGCGCTAACCCGCGGACGCGCCCTGGCCATCGCAAAGCCATCGACGAAGTCGTTCCAGATCCTCGGCAAGCGCTTGTCGGACCCGGGGATCCGCGGAAGCGGCACGAGCAGCGCGACGGCAGACGCCAAGGCCATGCCTACGAAGGCGACCAGAAGGGCCCAGGCCGGACGCCCCTCGGACAGCCAGAGCCCCAACGTTCCGATCGCGCCGAGCAGGCCCGAGGCGCTGACCAGGAGAACGGTTCGGATACCGAAAATGCTACCGAAGCGAGCGTAGCGCAGGCCGTGGACGTGCTTCATGTAGCGACCCCGCAGCACCGTACCGACGCGCATCGGAAGGTAGTTCGCGAAATTGGCGCATGAAGTCAGCACGAGATTCTCGCCGAACCCGATTTGCGCGCCTTCGGCCCGGAAAAGCACCCAGGTCTGAGCGGAGCTGAGCGCCCATCCGGCAAGCACCAGGAGGCCCATGATCCCGAGGTCGGTCCACGAGGCGTCCAAGAGATCAGAGAACGACGCGCGGCGTTGCCAGAGCACCCATCCGGTACCGACAACGATGGCGAGGCCGATGGCGTTCTCCAGCCATCGCCTCGACCATTTCTTCGTTCGGACTTCTTCTGCCACGCCTAGTTTTACGAGCCTAACACCGTCGACCGCTACGTCGATTAAACCTGGATCATCGTGTTGCGTGGCTCTCGGCCCCGGTCTACCACCTGCAGGCGATGCAACGGGAATGCGGGGGATGACGAGTGCTCAGGCAAAAACTCACATCCTGATTCTCAACCAGCACGGAGAGAACAGGGGCGACGAGGCAGCGATGCGCGCCATGCTCGCGAGGCTCGAAGAAGCCGTTCCCGGGCCGGTGCACTTCACCGTCCTCTATCAGTTCCGAGATCGTGACATCCGCCTAGAGCTTCCGCAGGACGTGCAGATGCTTCCGATCATCATGCCGATCAGCGAAGCAGCCTCCCTGGCGCTCTTCGCGCTTTTCAAGAAGGCGGGGTTCGAGCTCTCCGCCCTGCTGCTCGGGAAGTCGAAGGACATCGTCGCAGCCTATCGCGCGGCGGATCTGGTGCTTTCAGCCCCGGGAGGCCCGTATTTCGGGGACATCTACGCGAGCCACGAAATCGTCCACTGGTTCTTCGTTTGGCTCGCCAGCCTCTACGCAAAGCGACTCGGGCTCTACGCACCGTCCGCTGGCCCTTTTCGCAAGCGCCTGCTCAATCTGCTGCGCCGCCGCCTGTACAAGACGTTCGACGTTCTCTGCTCTCGTGAAGAGATCTCCGCGGACTACATTCGCGAGCTTCTCGGCCCCGGTTCCGACGTGCACGTCACCGCCGACTCGGCGCTGCAAGTACGGCTCCCAGCCATGCCGCGCGAGGAGTACTTCACGAACGGACGCGCCGAGCTCGCCAAACGCTTTGTCGTCGCGGTCTCGGCAATCGACTACGCGTACCCGGGGGCCGCAGATCCCGCCGACCTTCGCCGTCGCTACGAAGAGGCGATGATTTCGCTGCTCGCGCATGTGGCGCGCAAGCGGGAGAGCCATTTCCTGCTTGTGCCGCAGCTCCACGGGCGCTTCCACTCGGACGTGCCCTTTCTTCGGGAGCTCGGCGCGCGCCTCCCGTCAGACCTGAGCTGGGAAATCGTCGACGACAGCCTCAGCTCGGACGACCAGCGGCGGATCTTCGGAATGGCAGACATGTTCGTTGCGAGCCGCTACCACCCCGGCATCTTCGCCAGCTCCGCCGGTGTCCCGGGCGTCTGCATCTACTACGAACACAAGGCACTCGGCTTCATGCGGCAACTCGAGCTCGAAGAGCTGGCCTTCGACATCCGCGACCTCGACGCGGCCAAGCTCATCGAAGCGGCGGACAGGGTGATCACCGAAGGTGACGCCCTCCGCGCGCACATCGAGACGCGCCTTCCGCGCTTGGTGGCAACCGCGCGCCGCACGACCGACCTGGTTTCGGCAATGATCACAGACGAGGGGCGAGCCGCATGAATCGCTTGTTTGGCGCGGTGGGCGGAGGACAGGCCGGAGAGCGCTACGGGCGGCTCAGCGAACGCCTGTCCGACAGTGGCGCGGAGTCGATCACGACACTGAGCGCAGGTCCGACGTTCCGCGTGGGAGCGCAGCGAGACGACGGGGCCGTCCTCGAGGTCGCGAGGCAAGGCGCCCTCGCCCTGGCACTGTTCGGCCGCTTCGAGCGAACCGACGCCACCCAACCCGCATCCGGAAGCCCCGCTTCGGCGGCTTGGCTCCTCGAACGCTTCGTGAAACACGAAGAGGCTTTCCTCGACGGGCTTCACGGGCACTACGCCGTTGCCGTGACGGACGACGACACGGGCAACCTATGGCTAGCTTGCGACCCGGCAGGTCAGCGACGCATCTTCCTGCACCTGGACGCCCAGAGCCTCTGCTTCTCGACCCAGCTCGGCGATCTGCCGGACTTGCTCGGCCCGGACTTCGAGCTCGATCGAAGCCTCGAGGAGTTTTTGCTCGCACACGAGTTCCTGCCTGACGGACGAACCCCCTACCGCGACGTCCGGGTCCTGCCCTTCGGTCAGGTCTCGCGCTGGGATCGCCAGGGGCCTCACCAACGCCGCATCGACCCGGGCCCAATCTGGGAAGACTGGCTCGGCGGGTATGCGTTGGAGAACGCGCCCGCCGAAGAAATCGTCGACGTCGTCGGGCGCGCGTTCGACCGGGCGCTCGAGGAACAGCTCCCTGATGACGAGCGCTGTGCCGTCCTGCTCGGAGGTTTCGATTCCGCCTTGATCGCTGCATCCCTCACCCGGTTGGGGAAGAAGGTCGAGACGTTTTCATTCCACTTCGACGACGCTTCGTACAATCAGCCCTACGTCGAGGAGCTCGCCGAGCTCCTGGGTATCGAGCACCACTGGGTTCCGATCACGCCCTCGGTCATCGGAGATCGGCTCGAAACCTATGCAGAGGTTTTCAACCAGCCCGTCTGCCAGCCGCACTACGTGATCGCGACCGAAGAAGTTTGCCGGGCGATTCGGCGGCGTGGCATCTCGCACGCCTTTTCCGGCGACGGCTGTGACGGCCTTTTCCTCGGGTACCCAACGGTCCACATGCGAGCGGTCTTCATCCAGAACATGTCTCGGGTCGCGCCGGCGCTGGTTCCCTTACTCGCCCCCTTGAGCGCGTCGCCACAGATCGAGCGGCGCCTGGGCCATCCGTACCGTGTCGCGCGAAACGTGTTGCGCGTACTGCGACGGCCGATGCCGATGCGGGGTCACATCGCTTCGTGCATCCTCGACCGCGAATCGCTCACACAGATTTCCGCCGACCCACTGCCGCCCCAGGAGCGCAGCCCCGAAGAAATACTGGCCGAGCTCGCGACGGGCCTCGAAGGGGTCAGTCCCATACGCCTCGCGTACAAGGGCAAGGGCACGGTCGGGCTCAACAAGACCAAGCTCGAGGGGAGCACTGCGTCGAGCGGCATCACGGTCTGCTCTCCATTTCTGCATCCCGGCATGCGACGAATGGCGGCGATGCTGCCCGAGGAGATGCTCCGCCCGAAGGAGCACACGAAGTCGGAGGCCACCGGGAAGTACGCGCTCATGCGGATGGCGGAGGAGCGTCGAATGCTCCCAGAAGAGATGATCTACCAGGCCAAGCGCTCTCCTGTGACCGCCCCGGTGGACCAGTGGTACATGGGGCCGCTCAAGGAGCGCGTCTTGAAGCAACTGGATACCGGCCTGCCCTTCCGCTGCGACGAGCAGGCCGTCCGCGCGCTGCTCGAACCCAAGCTCGCCGAGTCCTGGTTCAGGCGCTACGTGGGCATCAGCCGCTACGCGATGCATGCGCCGGCGCTCCTCGCGAGCTATGCGTCGTTCACCAAGATGGCGCGTCGCCCCTAGGGCCGCCGAACGACGGAGCATACCCGGTGCAGCAAAGCTACCAAGACTACCTCTCCTGGACGTACTTCGGAAAAGACGCTTTCGACCAAGAGGAGTTCGCTCGGTTCGAAAAGACCCTTCAGGGGGTGGATCGATTCATCGACGTCGGCGCTTCACACGGGGTCTACACGTACCACGCCAACAGGATCCTCGAGAACGCCGCGATCATCGCCATCGAAGCCGACCCTGAACGCTTCCGCATCCTCGAGGAGAACGCCAAGAACTGGGCGAGCGAGTCGTCGAACACCATTCAATGCGTCAACGCGGCGGCAAGCGACGAAGCGGAGCGGCGCGACAGCCCCGAGGCCACGTTCTACACGACAGGCACCCAGATCAGTGGCGGCTTCTTCTCGGTTGCGGAGCGCACGGATGCCTACAAGCCCACAAAGGTGCCGTTGGTCTGCGTCGATGACTACTTCGACCCTTCGAGCAACACCTTCGTGAAGATCGACGTCGAGGGCGCCGAGCTTCGCGTCCTTCAAGGGGCTAGCCGGCACATCGAAGCAGCAAACACCCGGTTCTTCACCGAGATCTCTTGGTGGGGCGACCGGCAGCGCCACACCAGCGCTCTCGATGTTCTCCGCTTCTGCTCGAAGTCCGGGCTGCGCGCCGATCGCAGGCTCCGCTCCGACTACCTGTTGTCGCCGGAGCCGGAGTCCGCCGCACGGCTCGCCTCGATCGTTCGCTGCATCCCGCCGCTCGCGCTTCGTGTCACCTTCAACACGGTCGTCCCGATGAAACTCCGCACCTGGCGCGAACGCAGAGAAAACCAAAGGCGCTTGGCCCGATATGACGGAAGCTGAGACGCGAGCGCCATGAGCGACCGTCCGCTCCGCATCTGTATGTTCGGCACTTACGAGTCCGCCTACGACCGCAATCAAGTGATCATGTGTGGTCTTCGCGACGCCGGGGTCGACCTACACGAGTGCCACGTGCCCGTCTGGGAGACGATGCGCTTCAAGACGAACGCGCTCAAGGGCCCGCTTACATACGCGGCTGTCGTCATCAGGCTCACGCTGGCCTACGCGCGACTCTGCATACGGTATCTGCGCGCTCCGCAGCACGACATCGTGTTCGTGGGGTACCTGGGGCATTTCGATGTCTTCCCAGCCCGGCTGCTCAGCTGGCTGCGAGGCAAGCCCTTGGTATTCGACGCGTTCGTGTCGCTCTACGACACGTCGGTCGAGGACCGCGGCCTGTTTCCAAAGACGAGCCTGGCAGCACGCCTGCTTCGAGCGATCGACCGCTGGGCCTGCAAACTTTCTGACCTGGTGCTCCTCGATACGAACCAGCACATCGAGTACTTCTGCGAGGAGTTCGACCTTCCTTCGTCAAAGTTCCAGCGTGTGCTCGTTGGGGCGGATTCGGCATACATCGCCGAGCAGCCGCCGAGCCCGGCCAGTGCTCCGTTCGTCGTTTTGCACTACGGCAAGTTCGCGCCGCTTCACGGAATGCAGTTCATCCTCGACGCCGCGAACGCGCTCCGAGACGAGACCGACATCGTGTTCAAGATCGTCGGCGGCGGGCAGACATTCGCCGAAAGCAAGGCCTACGCCGATCGCCTGGGGCTCCAGAACGTCGAGCTCGTACCCTGGCTCGAGCCCCCGGATCTGCGCCGGGCCGTGCGCGAGGCCCACGTCTGTCTTGGCGTGTTTGGAGAGACTCCAAAAGCGTCGCGAGTGGTTCCCAACAAGGTCTACCAATGCCTGGCTGGCGGCGCGGCTGTGATCACCGGCCGTTCTCCGGCGAGCGAAGAGCTCCTGGTTCATGGCGAACACGCCTGGCTCTGCGAGATGGCCAGCGGCGAATCGATCGCGAGCGCGATCCTCGAGATCCGGGCCGACGACTCGTTGCGACGCCGCATCGGAGCAAACGCCGCCCGCCTGTTTCGAGAACGCTTCACCGAAGACGTCATCGTCCGAACCCAACTGCTCCCTAGGCTCCAGTCTTTGCGTCGCACCTGACGCGCGTTCCTGGCGACGGGCCCGGAGCGGGCCCTGCTAGTCGGCCGGAGGCGCTTGGGGTGCCGGCGGGGGCGCTTGGGGTGCCGGCGGAGGAGGAGGGATCGGATCGCGAATCTCCTGGAGAAGCTCGAACGTCCCCTTCTTGTCCACCCGCACCAGCTCACCGGCCTCGAGCCTCTTCGTGTAGGAGGCGCGGACCCGACCCTTGAGATCTCGCGTGTCCAGCACGAAGTATTCCGCGGGCTTGAAATGCTTGTACCGGAATGCCTTCGCTCGGTTGCTCACATGGGGTGCCATGCGACCGATGACGCTGACCGCCGCGTCCGGCGGAATTTGCGCGAGAAACGAACGAAGGTTCTGGTAGCGTTCGAGCTGCTTTTCCGACAGTTCGTGCACGGGCGCGCGGTAGCCACCTCGGAATGCCCCGTTCTCGGTGATGCCCCCGAACTTCCAGCTCATCAGAAGACTGGACACCAAAACGGCGGCCAGCATGACGGTCACCGCCTGTCGTCGCTCCAGGCCAAGCCGCCCGGGAAACGCGCCGTTGCTGAGACGTCTCAGGCCGATGGCCGTGAGCGTGAACAGAATCGGAAAAAGAACGACTGAGTACTGGAAGTGTATCGAGTACACAGCGGACTTGCTCGCCAGCATCGTCGAGAACAGGCCGAACGCCATCGCGAAGCGCCAGGGTCTGCCCAGCAATGGCAAGAAGGCGAGCGGCAACAGAAGCTGCATCAAGTAGACGAGCTTCGCCTCTTTCAACAGCACTCCGATCACGAACTGCGGGTTCGTGATCAACGCGACGAGCAGATCGCGAAGCCCCCCCTTCTTGGGGATCAGGTCCGTGTAGTACCAGGCGAAGCCGTGTTTGCCGCCGAGCGGGTCCAACTGCTCCACGCCATCCAAGGGGTCCACGCCCACCATGATCTGTGTCTTGACGACGACAAAGTAGATCGAGGAGACCAGAAGCGTGACCCAGCCGGCTCGGGCCAATTTCGGTTCTCGCGTGAGTAGCGCCGTGATCGCGACGCAGCACAGAAGCAGCGACACGTCCTCGCGGATCAGCAGCACGAACGGAAGAAGCACGAAGTACCAACGCGTCTGGCCCGTCGTCAGGAAGTACATGAGCCAGAGAAGCGGGGTCGCGAGCAGGGTCAGGGAGTGGAAGTCGTAGAGGTTGGCTCCATGGAGGGCCGGATAAACGACCCAGGCCACCGCAAGGACCAGACCGGCCCAGGTCGACTCGAGATGTCGACGTCCGATGAGGAACGCGGGAAACACACCCAGCGCACACCAGATCGCTTGAAGCACGAGAATCGTCTCCGCCCTCGGATCGATCAGGTACAGCGGCGACAGGATGGCCAGGATCGGATCGAAATGACCCGACATGTGGCTCCCACCGCGGCTCAATGTGCAGCCGAGGAAATTCCCGTGGCTCGATTGGTAGAAAATGTTGTCGTAAATCGCCAGGTCGAAAACCCGCGTATGCATCGCGTGGTGGGCATTGATCGACAGAGTCGAAAACCAGACGGCGTACGCGACGCCGAGGCCCAGGAGCACGATCCCCGTCGCCAAGGCGAGCAGTCGTGGGCGAGTCCCTGCGAGCTGAGCGAGTCGACGGCCCGGAGCAGCCTCCCAAAGAAACGCGACCGTAGGAAGCACGGCGACGGCGGCGGCCGCGACGAAGAACATCGTGAGAATCGGTCGCTGAGATTCGATGCCGGGCGCCATCAGCGCAACGACGAACGGAGCCGCCAGCGAAAACGCGAAGAAGCGGTTGAACCTGCTCGCCGACTCGGACAGGCCCCAATTCCCAAGTCGAAGCCGGCGAACGCCGAAATACGCGAGCTCGATCAGGGCGATCGCTCCGGCCGCGATCAAAAAGCAGTTGAGCTGACGAATCCGCTCGCCCGGGGTCGCGTCGTTCACACTCCAAGCGCGCAGCCGGTCGGGATGCATCAGTGGCCACAACGCCGCAGCCCAAGCGACTGCGTACACAGCGGGCCAGATGAGGAACCGCTGGCCGAAATCGACTGCCAACAGGGACAGCCGGTCCACCCCTTTTAAGAGATTGCGCCAATGTGGCATGATCAAGTCAAACCGCGCCTGTCGGCTTAGTCGCCCAGCATGGGCATTGCAAGCACGCGGACCAGCGGAACCAGAGGACCGCCCTTGCTCGGCGAGCCTCGCTACACCCCGAAACGATCGTTGTAGGCCTTGAGCGTCTCGCGGACGCGCTCGTCCGTCAGGCCGAAATTCTCGATCGCGTACTCGTGCTCGCCTTCTTGCGAGGTCGGCTTCTCCGAGATGCGCTCTTGGAGCAGCCCGGCGTTCTCCTCGGTCCAATCGAGATCAAAGTGCGAGTACATGTCTTCGAGGACGGTCATCGGGTTCGCCATCAGGTCGCGAAGCCGGACGTCGTAGAGCTGCGCCTCGGGAATGTTCTTTCGCGACTCCATCGCTCGATCGAGGCCGATTTTCGTGTAGTTGAGCCAGAACTCGCCAAGCTCCTTCACGTCGAGGCTGCGCCGCAACTTCGAGGCCATCTTCGCCGCCAAGCTGCAATGGGACGCCAGGGCCTTGGTGATGTCTCGATGCGTGAAGATGACTTGGGCATCCGGGTAGACCGCCATGAGGGCGTCCATGTTCCAGATGTGCCATGGGCACTTCAACACCCATCGCTTGGAGGAACGCTGCGCGTTCAGCATCTTGAGCTGCAGCTTGTGGAACTCGTAGGGGTCCGTCATGTCCCAGTCGAGCATGTCATTGGCATATGCGTAGGCGGCGAAGCCCACCCAAAACGTCAGCACGGCCATGTCGTTTTCCATGAGGAAGAAGTCTTCCTCGTACGAGTCGGCGGTGACGTTGTGCGCGACACCCTGATCGGGGATCGCAGCCTGATTGAAACCAAATGTGAACTTGGCCTGGGCCCGTCTCCATGCGACGTCGCCAAGCGGGTCGTTGAGCCGGCCGAGCGGGTAGGCAAGCTCCCAGGCTTTAGCCACTCGGTTGTTCGGGTCGGCGGCCAGGACGTTGTGAAGGAACGTGGTGCCTGTCCGAAAGAAGCCGGTGATGACGACCGGACGCTCGATGTTGACTTCGTCGAGCTCGGGGTGGCGCTTGGCAAAGTCGATGACGCGGAGCCGGTTGCCTAGATGCCAGTTGAGGACGTAGCGCGCTCCAAAAAGACCGGTCGTGTTGAGGCCTGCTTCGTTCAGTCCATCGACCGCCGAATCGAGCCGCGCCCGAAAGCCGCCGTCTCCCCAGTCGTCGAGCCCCGTCGTTCGCTGCGCCAGCTTCATGGCGCGGTCCGAGTCGATCGGGATCATCTTCTTGCTGAGCCCGTCCAGCTTGTTCACCAGCGAGAACGGCAGGCCGGGCTTCAGGTCATCGGGGGTTTCACTCATTGGAGACCTAGTAGAGCGCGGACGCCCAAGCTGTCAAAGGAAGCCGCACGCTAGGCGCCGAACCGTCGATATTGAGCATCGACCGGTCGGCAGTCGAGGCCCAACGGTGAGGATGCGGGGCGGATCTGTGCCATGGTGCGCAGGCATGGGGTTCATGCTGTTCAGCCTCGGTCGTGCGCTCGCCATTGCCGGCCTCGTGCTCGCTGCTCTCGGTTACGCAAAAGGAACGGTCGCCGTGTGGGTCATCGCCATGGTCGCCGGCGGCGAGCTCATGACCCTCCTGAGCGTCTCGTTTCGCCGAGACGGAGGGAACCGCGGCACGGAGGCCAGCAGCCCGGCCAGCTCGCAACGCCACGCGCTCGGCATTTCGCTCCTGGTCGCCCACATCGCGGCATACTTCCTCGTCTGGACCACCGCGATTCTCGGCTACAGCCGAGCGACCGACCTCGCCCCGTTCCCGAGCGTTTTTGGCCTGAGCTTCGAAGCCCAGGGACCGGCGCTGCTCTGGGGAGTGGTCGGCGCGGAGCTGCTCTTCCTGCTCGCGCTCTACGTGCTCGGATCGGCCTGGTGGGCCCAGTTCGAGCAACTCTTTCGATACCAGCCTCCCGCCACTCCAGCCGACCCCGATCCGCCGAAGCCCCCACCAACGATTCGGTATCGACTTGGCCTCGCAGTGTTCGTGATTGGAAATCTGCTCGCAGTGACGGGGATGCTCCTGCCCGCGCTCGGCTTCACGAGCGGCCGGATGGTCGGCGTCATCGCGGTGATCCTCGCCGCGGGCGAGATCATCAGCGCCAGCAGCATCTTCCTCCTCGGGAAGGAGGGCTTCAAGGAGCTCAAGACCCGGCTGTTCGCGTTCATCAAGCGGGCGCCGTCGGGACAGTCGATCTCGCATCGGCGCCACCGGTTCGGCGTGACCCTACTCGCCCTCCACGTCCTCGCTCAGTTTGCCGCCCTGCTCTTCCCAGTGGCCTCGCACTTCGCGCTCGCGTCCGACGGCGCGTTCCCAACGGTGCTCGGCCTCGGGCGGGAAGAGCAGCTGAAGTGGTTCTTGCTGCTCCTGGTGGCCGGCGAAGCCCTGTTCTTCGCAGGGGTCTACACGCTCGGCGCCGACTGGTGGGGCAGGTTCCGCGCGCTCTTCAGAAAAACACTTTGACGCCGAAATTGATGTCGGCGTCGTTGATCTTCGAATCGACTGGGCGGGTCTGAATGGCGCCCGGGTTGTAGAACGGCGGGAGGAGCAGCCCGAGGATGTTGCCGCGGCCGTGTGAGTAGCGAACACCGATCGCCACCGCGATTAGAAGCTTGCCGTCATCGCTCGCTTCGAGGGGCTGGCTCTTGGTGTCCTTGTTGGTGAACAGGATTCCGAAATTCCCTCCAAAGAAGTCGATCTGCCGGTCCCCGACAACGAGAAGCTGTTCGGTCTGACTCAGGTCGGTGAACGCGCCTATCCCAAGCTTGATGAACTTGTGCACATTGATCACCGCGCCGATGCGGCCGTTGGGCACGGTCTTCTGGTTGTAGAGGAACCGCGAGCTCCGAAGTCGGAAGTCGACGACGAGGT